>JAFLRT010000001.1 GCA_022511295.1 Alistipes sp.
GATTTATTTTATTCGGGGCGCTTCTTCTTATTGAAAAATATAAAAATATGCAGCAGGAGATTGATTTCGTTATATTCTGGGTCGATGATACGGACCCTGCATGGCGAGAGGCATTCCTCGCGGCACGTCGCGAGAGTTGTCCCGAAGATGATGCCTCGCTTATACGTGTGCGCTGCTGGCATAACCTTCACTACTGGTTCAGGTCTGTGGAGCGCTTCGCACCCTGGGTGCGACGTGTGCATCTGGTAACGTGGGGACACCTCCCCTCGTGGTTGGTGGAGCAGCATCCGAAACTGAATATCGTCCTCCATACCGATTTCATACCGCAGCAGTACCTGCCGACATTCAACTCTCTTACCATAGGTCTCAATCTTCACCGCATAGAGGGTCTTGGCGAGCAGTTCGTGGTCTTTAATGATGATATGTTCCTCACGCGCGAGTGCCGCCCCGAGGATTTCTTCCGCAATGGTCTTCCGTGCGATATGGCCCGTCTGAGCATTGTTCAGCCGTCATCGATAGGTCATATCATCTATAACGACCTGGAACTGATAAACGCCAAGTGGGACAAACGCAAGGCGATGCGCCGCCATTGGCGCAAGTGGATGAATCCGCGCTACGGTATCTCCAATCTGCTGAAGACCATGACGCTGCTGCCCTGGAGCGTCTTCCCGGGTATGAGCGACCACCATATGCCGCAGCCCTATCTGCGTTCGCACTGCTATCGCTGCTGGGAGGAGTGGGGTGAGGCGCTTGACACCGCATGCCGCCACCGTTTCCGTCATCTGACAAATGTGTCGGACTATCTGTTCCGTTACGATATGCTCGCTGCCGGCGAGTTCTCGCCGCGAAATATGAACGATTGCTGTCTAATGACCATCAAGGACTCCACAATAGAGCATATCGCTCACGATATAACCACACGTCGCTGGCGTATGATTTGTATCAATGACAGCAACGATATTTCGGACTTCGACTCTATGCGCGACCGCCTTAACAGTGCATTTGATGAACTTCTGCCGGCCAAATCGACCTATGAAAAGCAGTAATATATCTGTAATAATACCCCTTTACAACAAGGTCGGGAGTGTGGCGTGTTCCCTGCGCTCGGTGCTTGCCCAGACGCTGCCGCCGCCGGAGATTATAGTTGTCGATGACGGCTCGACCGACGGCAGTGCAGATGTTGTCAATGCGATTATGCGTGAGAATCCCGATGCTCCGATACGCCTTGTGTGTCAGACGAATGCCGGTGTCAGTGCTGCGCGCAACAGAGCCATCGCCGAGGCCTCGGGCGAGTATGTCGCTCTGCTTGACGCCGATGACCGGTGGGGGGAAAACCATATAGAGCGCGCTGCGGCGATGATTGAACGCTTCCCCGACTGCGATATCTACGCCTCGTCATTCAGGGTCGATGACGGATACAATATTACCGACGGCGATACGCCTGCGGTCGAGGGTGTGGTCGATTTTTTCGCCCTCTCGCTGAAGCAATATGTCGCAATCCCTTCGGCAACTGTCCTGCGACGCTCGGCAGTTGTGGCTGCCGGCGGCTTTCCCGAGGGTATGCGTATGGGCGAAGACCAGTATCTGTGGACGAAGATGGCCCGCAGGGGGGCGGTATGTTTCTCGCCCGTGCGGACGGTGATATATTCGCGTGCGGCAGACAACCGCTCGGCGACAATATATCGTCCGGAGCAGACGCGCTTCTCGCTCGAGGAGTTATACGATTCCTCATCTTCGGATGACAGCAACGAGTATGTGGCCCGCGCCGCTCTCTATAAGGCTCTCGTGCAGAGTGTGCAGGGCGATACGGCTTCGGCTGCGCGTGCAGCACGTTTCTTCTCGTATACGTATCGCAACCGTCGCGCACTGCGCAAATTGCGCACGCTCAATGCACTGCCGGTGTCGTGGCGCCGACCGTTGCTCAATGTCTATAACTATTTAGCCTGGAAGATAGCCCGAAAGGGACTTTGATAGAGGGTTTGCACACTGTTGGATTATCTCGCAGTGTAGAGTACCTTTTTTGTCGAGAAGAAATCGCCTGAGAAGAAGTCGGATATGTCATATATATCCCAATGACGTCGTGTGCGTGCCAACTCCTCCCCAAGGTCGCCGCCCTTGAGGCATAGCATACCGTTCGGCAATGAGCCGCACGACCCTTTGTCAATCTTGTTCCACACCCAGCCCAAAAGGTCGGAACTGTCGGCTACGGCACGCGATACAGCATAGTCGAAACGCGATGCAAGTTGCTCGACGCGCATGTTTACCGCTTCGATATTCTCCAGATGCAGAGCCTGCGCGACGCCGCCCACCACCTTGATTTTTTTGCCTATGGAGTCCACTGCCGTGAAATGTGCCTGCGGGAACATTATGGCTAACGGCACGCTCGGAAAACCTCCGCCGCACCCTATATCCACTATCCGCGCACCGGTATCGAAACGGCATACGCGCGCTATGGCAAGCGAGTGCAGAACGTGGCGCTCGTAGAGCGAATCCATATCCTTGCGCGAAATGACGTTTATTTTCGCATTCCAGTCGGCATACAACTCTCGGAGTGCGGCGAAGCGCTCCTGTTGCAGCGGGGTGATATCGGGGAAATACTCTTTTATAATCTCGGTGCCGGCCATATCGTATTTTTTAATTGTTTTTACATGTTTGCAACCTCTCGCAGCCTGTTTGCCGCTGTATGTAATCAGTTTACCGCCTGTTTGTAATCTATTTGAATCTATTTGTCGCCGTCGGTAATCATACGGCACATACGTTCGCGTGCGCGGTGTATGCGGGTTTTGACGGTACCCATAGGCAGTTGCAGTTTCTCGGCTATCTCTTCGTAAGAGTACTCCTCGATAAAGCGCAGACGGAACAGAAGACGGTATTGTTCGGGCAGCGTCTCCAGAAAATGCTCTATCTGCAATCGCTGCTGCGAGTTGATGATACTCTCCTCGGGTGTGGGGGTGTTGGCCGGCGGCGCGGTGAAACGCTCGTCTATCGAGAGACCGCTCTGACGGCGGCGCGTAAAGTCTACAAGGGTGTTGCGAGCGATGGTATAGAGCCACTGCCCGAAGGTGTAATCGCTGTTGTAAGAGTGTATATTGAGATATACTTTTATAAATGTCTCTTGCAGAAGGTCGTCGGCATTATTGTCATTTCCGAGGCGCTGCACGAACAGACGGCGTATGGAGTCGCGGTAGCGGTTGAACAGATGCTCGAAAGCGGCTGCATCGCCCTCGAGAACCATCGCTGCCAGAGCGCGGTCGTCGGCTATGATATATTCGTATATCTCCATGACGGCTCCTTTTTGCGTCTTGATACCATACGGGCTATAACGGCTGTCGGCAGGCTCAGCAAATCGTATATGAGATAGGTTGCTGCTATGCCCTTCTCGCCAGTGCAGCGTGCGATGCGTGCTGCTGTGATATTGACGATTATGCAGCGTGCCAGCACAAAGAGTGCGGCTGCCGCGCAATACTCCCAGGGCATTACTGTAAATATTATAATGGCCGTCAGGAAGAAGAGCAGACGGCTGTACGGCTCTATATGCAGTGCGTGCCGCACGTCGCTCGGATAGAATTCTCGCGTAGTGGCGTCGTGGCGCAGACGACGGAGCCATACGCCGGCACCTCCGTGAAGATGTTCTGCCACAGAGGCCTCGGGCGAGATGCAGACAACGGTGTTGTCGGTACTCATTATGCGCTGCATAAAGAGGTCGTCCTCGCCGACATTCATATTCAGATAGCCGAAGCCGTTTACATCGAAGTAGAGGCTTCGGGCGAAGCCCAGATTGCATTTATGACCGCGATAGGGTCTGTGTGCCGCCGCTGCTGCGAGCCACTCAGCCGACGAGAGCAGACGCTCGGTACGCATCATGCGGTTGAGCAGCCCTTTGCTGCGCTCTATGCCGCAGTAGCCTATCACGTTGTCGCCGTAGACAAACCCGCGAGCCATATTTGCCAGCCAAAGGTTGGAACTCGGCACCGCGTCGGCGGTGGTAATTATGATATAGGGGTTGCGAGCCGACTTGACACCTATGTTGAGCGCCATTTTCGGAGTTATAGGGTATCGCGGGCGGGCTTCGATTTTGGTCGTGCGCAGAACGGGGAATGATAACCGCATACGCATCAACTCATCGTAGAAATCGCAATCCATGCCCACATATACGACCACGACTTCGTAGTCGTCATACTCCTGTGCCAGCAGGCGCATCAATCCCTCCTCGAGAAAAGAGTTGTCGTCCGTAAAGAGCGGTACTATTATCGAGACGGCCGGCACGGATTGAATTCCGGCGGCATTTGTGCTTCCGGCGGCGTCTGTGTTCGCGCTGTTGTCTGCGCTTGTGTTATCACCTGTGTTCGAATTATTGCCGTCGCTCTCTGTCTGTCTCTGTCTCTGTTTGTGCCGTGCGGTCATGTCGTAGCGGCAGATACGCTTCCCGAGCCACGTATAGTGCCATACCTGTACGATAAATAGTGTGATGAGAACTGCTCCGAGAAGTATGCCCTCGAGGCCGTAATGAAGCCAGTCTATATTAAGTATTACCACTGCTGTTGCTGTTATGTTATGCAAAGTTAGATAAAAAACTTAATAAGGGAGGTCTGTTCTTCGCTTTTTCTGCAACTTTTCGCTATCTTTGTACGATTATATTTATATGCGATTCGAAGTAACAGGTAAAGACAGCCTCACGCAGGCACGCGCAGGAGCGTTCACAACCGATCATGGAACGTTCCTTACCCCTATATTTATGCCTGTCGGGACGGCTGCGACGGTGAAGGGTATCTTCCACCGCGACGTTAAGGATGAGGCACACGCACAGATTATACTTGCCAATACCTATCATCTCTACCTTCGCCCGGGTACCGAGATAATACGTCAGGCAGGCGGCGTACACCGTTTCTCGACGTGGGATGGTCCGATGCTTACGGACAGCGGCGGCTTCCAGGTCTTTTCGCTTGCTGCATGCCGTAAACTTACCGAAGAGGGATGCCATTTCCGCTCGCATATAGACGGCTCGAAGCACCTCTTTACGCCCGAGAGCGTCATCGACACCGAGCGCCTTATCGGTGCCGACATTATGATGGCGTTCGACGAGTGTCCGCCCGGAGACTCGCCGCGCGATTATGCCGCAAAGTCGCTCGCCCTTACCGAGCGCTGGCTCGACAGGTGCTTTGAACGCTATGCCGCAACTTCACCCGAATATGGCTATCACCAGTCGCTCTTCCCGATAGTCCAGGGCTGCACATATCCCGATTTGAGGGTGCGCGCAGCCGAAAATGCGCTGCAATACGATGCCGACGGATATGCCATCGGCGGTCTGGCTGTGGGAGAACCCGCCGAGACGATGTATGAGATGATAGAGGTCGTAAACAGCGTGCTGCCGCAGAACAAACCGCGCTACCTTATGGGTGTCGGTACGCCGGCAAATATCCTCGAGGGCATTGCCCGGGGGGTGGATATGTTCGACTGCGTGATGCCCACGCGCAACGGCCGCAACGGACAACTCTTCACGATGGAGGGTACGGTCAATATACGAAATAAAAAGTGGGAGAACGACTTCTCTCCGATAGACCCCGACGGCACGGCCTTTGTCGATTACACCTATTCGCGCGCATATCTGCATCATCTGACCGTCTGCGGCGAGATGCTGGCGGCGCAGATAGCTTCGCTGCACAACATAGCATTCTATCTGCGTCTCACGGCGCTGGCACGCGAACATATCCTTGCCGGCGACTTCGCCGCATGGAAGGATGCCGTGCTGCCGAAACTAACCAAACGAGTGTAGAGTATGAAAGTGCAATTCCCGGGATTCAGAACGCTCGACAGATATATTCTCGGAAAGTTTCTGGGAACGTACCTCTTCGCGATAGCGATGATAATCATCGTGGTCGTGATATTCGACTATGTGGAGAAGATTGATGACTTCACGGAGCTGCACGCACCGCTCTCGGAGATAGTATTCGATTACTATCTCAACTTTATACCCTTCTTTATAAATCAGTTCAGCAGTCTGTTCACCTTCATCGCCGTGATATTCTTCACCTCGAAGATGGCTTACAGAACCGAGATAGTGGCGATGCTTTCGGGCGGTATGAGTTTCCGTCGTATGATGTGGCCCTACTTTCTGGGTGCGTCGTTTATTGCCGGTCTCTCGCTTGTCCTCAGCCTGTGGGTTATACCCGTGTCGCAGGGCGACTGCGTGGAGTTTGAAAGCAAGTATATCAAACGACGCAAAAACTTCAAGTATGACAAGCATATACACCGCCAGATAGAACCCGGGAAGTATGTATATATACGCAACTTCTCGAGTACGACAGGTCAGGCGACATACTTCGCTTTGGAGCAGTATGAAAACAACACCATAACCGCCTCGCTCGAGGCTGCGGATGCGGTCTTCAATCCCGAGACGAAGCGTTGGACTGCATCGCGGTACATTACGCGCACTTTCGATTCGATTCGCCCTGCCGATTCTGTCGCATACGACAACTTTATGCAGCACCGTAATCTCGATACGTTGATAAATCTCGACGTCAGAGAGCTTGGAAATATCAACGAACTTATCAAAACGATGCGTATAGATGAGTTGCGCGACTTCCTCGAGCAGCAGCGCAGCAAGGGTTCTCCCTCCATACGTATGATTGAGGTCGAGAACCAGTCGCGTTACGCCTATCCGTTGTCGGCATTTGTCCTGACGCTTATCGGCGTGTCGCTCTCCTCGCGCAAGGTTAGGGGCGGTACGGGATTGCATATCGGTACGGGTATAGCGCTCTGTTTCTCATATATCCTTTTGAACAGATTCTTTTCCGAGTTTGCCAAAAGCGGAGCGATGCCGGTGGTGCCGGCCGTCTGGCTGCCGAATATAATGTACTTGATTATAGGTATTTATCTCTATAAAAAGGCTCCCAAATGACGAATATCGACAATATATGTTCTTCGCTGCTGCGTGGAGAGCGTCTCTCGGCCGGTGATGCTTTGGTGTTGTGGCGCGAGGCGCCGTTGTGGCTGCTGGGAGAGTTGGCGTGCGTCGCCAAGAGACGTGTAAGCGGCAACAAGGTCTATTACAACCGTAATTTCCATATCGAGCCTACGAATCAGTGCGCGTTCAGCTGTCGTTTCTGTTCGTACCGACGCTCTGCCGACAGCCCCGAGATGTGGGACCATACGCCGGAGGAGATTGAGGAAGAGGTTCGCTCGCGTGCCGGTAGCGGTGCCGGCGAGGTGCATATTGTAGGCGGTGCGCACCCTGACAGGGGCGTTGAGTATCTGGCCGAAATCATCCGCCGCGTGCGCAAGGCTATGCCGCAGGCGACGGTAAAGGCTTTCACTGCCGTTGAGTTGCACTACGCCATAAACAAGTCGGGTATGACTGTTCCTGAAGGGCTGAAGATGCTTCGTCAGGCCGGACTGGATGCCATACCGGGCGGCGGTGCCGAGATATTCGACGAGGAGATACGCCGCAGGATATGCCCCGAAAAGTGTTCTGCCGATGAGTGGCTCGCAATTCACGCCGAGGCGCATAAAATGGGTATAAGAACCAATGCCACAATGCTATACGGGCATATAGAGAGCATCGAACAGCGTATAGACCATCTGGTGCGGCTTCGTGAGCAGCAGGATGCTACGGGTGGTTTCGATGCCTTTGTGCCGCTGAAATACCGCAGCAGCGGCAATGCTTTGGGTGAGGTTGCGGGCGAGGTGCCTGTAACCGATGATTTGCGTACGCTTGCCATGAGCCGCCTTATTTTGGATAATATACCGCATATCAAGGCCTATTGGGTTATGTACGGAAAGAGGATTGCCGAGATGGCTCTGGCATTCGGCGCTGATGATATCGACGGTACGATAGACGACTCAACGAAGATATACTCTATGGCGGGAGCCGAGGAGCAGCACCCGACGCTGACTCTGTCCGAGATAGAGCGTATGGCAGCCAATGCAGGGTTGCAGGCAGTTGAGCGCGATACATTTTACAATGAAATAGAACCAGGTAACGGTATGAATGCAAATAGTGAAACAAACGGTCCGAGAACTACACAGAGACCCGTACACAAACCTGTACAGAGACCCGCATCAAAATCCAAAAATAAAAATCCGAAAACGGTTAGTCAAGGTTGCCTGCTTACGCTGAAACACCTGTGTTGTATTGCAGCTGTACTGGCCTTGCTGTTTGTGGTAGTCTATTTCTCGATGCAATGGGGAACGAGGCATGGTTCTCGCCGTACCGTACCCGACTTTATCGGAATGACATTCGATGGGGCCGTGAGGGCAGCCGGTGAGAACGGATTGGAGGTCGAGGTAAGCGACTCTCTGTATGTATCGGGCTATGCCGGCGGCATCGTCCTCGAACAGTTGCCCGAGGGTGGCGTGGAGGTAAAGCCCGGCCGCACGATATATGTAACAATCAATGCCTTCAATCAAAAGATAGTAAAGATTCCATATGTTGCCGAGCGGACGCTGCGTCAGGCCAAGAGTATGCTTGAGGCGGCGGGTATCGAGATAGCATATATAGAGTATGTGAATGACATCGCACACAACTATGTGCTTGCGGAGTATTACAACGGTATGCCCGTTACACCCGAAAGCAACGTCGAGGGGGCAATCGGTACCGGTGTAACGCTTCGTGTAGGTATGGATGAGAATAACCGTACTGCAAGTGTACCCAAACTTGTGGGATTGCCGTTGCCGAGGGCAAAGAGCCTCCTTTGGGAGAACGGTCTTAATGTGGACAACGTAACTTATGAAGCAGGCGTGAGCCGTGCCGAGCGGAGCAATGCGCGTGTATGGTTCCAGTCGCTCGACTACGGCCGCAGGGTTGGACTTGGCTCCAAAGTGAGCCTTAAACTCACGACCGATGATGAGAAAATAGCCTCAAGCAGTTCAAGTTCCGAGTCTATGGTCGTCAGCATACGCGAGGAGCAGGAGCGCGAGGAGGCGATACGGCGTATGGTAGCCGATTCCGTCGCCCGTGCCGAGGCGGAACTGAGAGATGCGGAGGGCGAAGATAGTGTAGACGACTTCTTCTATAACGGAGACAACTTCTTTATGTAATGGTTAAAGAGGAGTATACGGACGATTGCACAATCGAAGACGGCGAACTCTCCGAGGACGCTCTCTACGAACATTTTGCCGTAACGGCAGACAAGGGTCAGGCGCCGCTGCGTCTGGATAAGTTCCTGGTATGCCGTATGGAGAAGTGTTCGCGCAACCGTATACAGACGGCAGCCGACAGCGGCAATATCAGGGTTAACGGTGCGGTTGTAAAGTCGAGTTACAAGGTTAAGCCGCTCGACCGCATTACGATTGTTATGCCTTATCCGCGTCGGGAGACGGATATCATACCCGAAAACATCCCTTTGAATATAGTCTATGAGGATGATGATTTGCTGGTGGTGGACAAACCTGCCGGTATGGTCGTTCATCCGGGTCATGGCAACTGGTCGGGAACGCTTGTCAATGCGCTGGCATATCATTTGCGCGATTTGCCGCCGTTCGGAGACGGCAATACGCGCGCAGGTCTTGTGCATCGTATCGACAAGGATACCTCGGGACTGCTGGTCGTGGCGAAGAACGAACACGCGTGCGCCGTGCTGGCCGGTCAGTTCTTTGAACACACCATCGAACGCAGATATACGGCATTGGTATGGGGTAACCTGCCCGATGATGAGGGTACGATAGTCGGCAACATAGGCCGCAACCCCAAAGACCGCCTTCAGATGTGGGTCTTCGCCGACGGCTCGGACGGCAAGCATGCCGTAACGCACTACCGCGTGTTGCAGCGCTTCGGATATGTAACGCTGATTGAGTGCCGTCTCGAAACGGGCCGCACACACCAGATAAGGGTGCATATGCAGTGGCAGGGACACCCTCTCTTCAATGATGCGCGCTATGGCGGCGACCGCATACTCAAGGGTACGACCTTTACGAAGTATCGGCAGTTCGTCGAGAACTGCTTCGCGCTGTTGCCGCGACAGGCACTCCATGCACGCACCTTGGGATTCGTACACCCGACTACGGGTAAGTTTTGCAGTTTCTCCTCGCCGCTGCCGGCAGATTTTCAGGCTGTTATCGACAAGTGGAGCGCCTATGCCAACCACACGGCTCTCGTTGATGATGAGGCGGAGTAGATACAACGAACTCGGGTAATCTGCTTTTTTAATACCTAACTTTAAGGGTTATGGAAGAGGTATAGCCATCGAGGTAAAACTCAACGACCTGCGCGACAATATGGATGTTACACGTATGACCGAAATCGGCGATTGGGATATCGCCCATCTGCGCAAATATCTTCGCGCATACAACTATTTGCTGCCGAAACGATACGTCGCATAGGTTTTATTCGTATAAAAATAAGAAAATATCGGGAGCCGAAAGGCTCCCGATATGCGTATAATACATCGTGAGGCGGTGGCGCTGCACCGTATCGGCGCGAGGTTTACTGCCAACTGCCGATTTGGGTGTTGAGCCATTCGATGCGGGTTCTGAACGTGTTCTTGAGCGTGTTTACCGCATCTTCGAACGAACGGTTCCTGTCCTCGTTGGGATTGCCACCGATACTGCCCTGGCTCCATTGCGTGGCATTGCGTTCGTCGGCCTCCTTGAGCAACTCGTACATGCGGTCGAACTCATTCTGCTGAATGGCCTGCATCTTGGGATATACCGAAGACCATTGGCGTTTAACCTCGTCGCGGAAGGTCTTGTCCTTGGAGATGAGTTGAGCCCACCATGTGCGACCCGATTTGCTTGCCCAGTACTGGGTGGTGGTGTTCGCCACTGTGGCATTGCGATGGTTTATCCACTGCTGCGCATCGGACGCATTGAGCGTGCGATAGTCGAAGTCCCACGTGGGACCTGCCTTGAGTTTCCCGCCCGCATCCTTGTGGAAATAGATGCTCTTTGGCCACAGTATCTCGCGGCAACTCATCGCCTCGAACACAATCCAGAAGTTGGCCATCGACTCTATATCGAGTTTTGACCACAATTCGCTCGAGTCTCCTCCCTCAGGGAGTGTGGTGATAAGTCGGTCCACATCGTTGATATAGGCCGAGATATAATCCTTGTAGATTTTATACTGAGCCATGTTGCCTGCATCCTCCCAATCCTCCTGCGCTGGATACTTTATGTTCACGGGAAGACGCGATGTCGTGGTGAGGAATTTGCCCGGCTCGTCGTAGTTTACGTCGAACTCCAGCAGATAGCCTATGTCGTTGCCCGACAGCCCTGTGGTACTCTCTTTCTGTTCGGTGAGCGGCACGCGCGCATCGGCATCCTCCTTGATGTGCTCCGTGAGGAAGTATAGCCCGCGATAGTCCTGCGAGCCGTCTTCGTTGATGAAATAGAGTTCTGCGAACTCGCCTTTGACGGCATAGTCGAAGGTCATCTGCCGCGATATGGCATAGGCCAGCCAGTTGCGCAGATGTGTGCGGTCTATGGCGTTGGCTATCAGGCACCAGCGCTTGTGCTTCTTCATGCCGAGAACCTTCGCCTTGCTGTCGAACTTGAGGTTGTAGGGTTTCTTGTTCCAACCCCACGTGGTATTGCCGCGACCCTTGATTTTGGTGCCCGATTCCTCGAGGTCGTCGAACCCGTCGGCACCCTCGATGCGTATCGTGGCGCTTATCCACTCACGATAGTCGTTCTTGTACTGCGTTTCAAAGGTCGAGCCGTCGTCACGATAACCTACGAGAGTCGATGTTTTAGCATCGAGGTCGCGGGCGCGGGTGAAGCCGTCGTCGAGTTTGATATACACCTTCGACACCTTGAGAGACTCCTTGTTTCCGCCCTCGCCTTCGCCCTCGCCACTGCCGTTGGCAGCGATAGTTACCGTAAAACTGTTGGACACTATGCCAGTAGGCGTATATTCCGCCGTCATTTTGTGGACATAGGGCGTCGCGCCGCTGAAGGTGCCGTCGTCGGCAACGGTGTAGGTGAGCGTATTGCCGTCGGCATGCTTAAGCGTGAAGGTCACATACTGCGCTTCGCCGCCGTTGTCGGTTTTGAAGCATATATCTTCGGCACGGAAGGTCGCGTCGGCGGGTCTGACGACGATTTGGAACTCAGCCGAGGCGTTGGCTTCGGGCAGTTCTATGGTCTTGAGCACGGCGCCCGAGCCGTTTATGGCTTCGAGTTGCTTTACATTGATAGTTTTGTCCTCCAGGTCGCCCGTATTGTCGTCGTTGCATGCGGTGAATGCCGCGGACATGACCAGCAAGGCAAGTATAATCAATCTTTTCATAGTTGCGAAATCGCTTTCTGCCGAATACGGGGACCGAAATTATTCGGTCCCCGATTCAGACTGCTTTTGTTATATGAAGGTTTACTTGCCCTCGGTGGTGAAGTCGTAGGTGTCGGTGCTCCACTGGATATAGTTCGAGGTGATGTTCTGGGTGCCTTCGGTCAGTGCCGTGAGGGTCGTACCCGAAGCCTCGTCCATTCTCCAGTAAGCCTCGAGACCGTCGGTTGCGGGGTCGAGAGAATAGCCCATGTTATCGGCTATCTCGCTCTCGGTGCGCACGACGCTCCACAGACGCAGCTGAGCCATGCAGAGCTTGAGACCTGAAGCGTAGGTACCATTCGTACCGTTGTAAGCGAGCTTGATGCCGCTCCACGAGGTGGCGTCGTCATAGTTATAAGAGAAGCCTAACTCATCATTGCCGTTGGTGTAGTTTCCGTAGAACTTCTGAGGAACGCCGTTGATGAAATAGCTTACGTTCGCGCCGTCATAGGTAATAGCCACATGATACCACTTGCCCGGCTCCCACCTTATGGCGGTGTCGCTCACAACCATATTCGTCGTCAGCTGGAACTGCGGAGGCGTAGCCTGTCCTGCCTGCGGCCAGAACTTGAAGTCCATGGGCGAGGGAAGACCTACCGGAACGTTTTCGGGAGGACATACTCTTCTTCTCCATTCGGGATAGTTGCCCGTGGTCGAGGTCCACTGCGACAGATTGAGATTCGAACCGTAGTTGTTCTTATCCTCGAATCTTACCCAATACTCGAGCGTCCACTGCTGATGCGTGCCGAGGTTGAGCGTTGCGGCCTGCTGTCCCGTACCCGTATAGCCCGTGAATACCACGGCTTTCTGCTGAGCAGGAACGGGGTCGTCGAGCTTTCTGCGCGGTTTGGGATAGATTATGGTGCAAAGCTGCGTTTTGTTCGATGACGAAGCCACTACCTCTTCGGGTGTTATACCCGAAATCTTCACGCGCAGGGTCTGTTCGGGTCCGCGCGCTCCGTCGTGTGCCTCGGCATCCCATGCGGGCAGCGAGTTCACGGTGAGAGTTGCTGTCTTGCGCGTTTCGCCGCTCTCGGCGGTGAAGGTCAGCGACTGCTCGCTCCACTCGAAGCACTCTGCAGGCAGAACTGCGGTCTGTCCTTCAGTATCCTGCTCGAGCGATACGACTATATCCTTGTCGTACTTCTTCGAAAGAGATACCGTTACGGTGAATGTCTGAGGCGTGTAGTTGCCATCCTCGTCATCCTCCATTTCGATTGTCGCGGGCGAACCCGACAGCGATACCGTGGGAGGTGCAGCGGGGTCGGGTGCAGGCTCGCCTTCACGATAGAAGAGGTAGAGCACAGCCTCCGACATGTCGAAATCGACGAAATCGACATAACTTGCCGCTATGTTCACGCCCAAAGCGTATTTGCCTTCGGCGGGCAAACCCTTGAAGGTTACGGATGTTACGGCTTCGGTCGCGCCTTTGGGTATATCAACCTTGGCATTGAGCGAATAGTAATCATTGCCGAGCATCTGATAATATTCGTCGGACGAGGTGAAGTTCGTCTTGTTGAAGTTATTGACGGGGGTCGATGTTGCGCCGAGTTGCAACTGAACGTCGCGGCTCACGGCTTTGTCGAGTTTGATATGCAGGTTGTAAGTCGTCTCTTCGCCTGCGACGAGAACCTGCTGGAAAGCCGAAGCCGTTTCCTCGACGGTGGCTTTTGCGCGATTGCTGCCGTAGGGCGCCTCCTCGGTCTTCTCCGAGCATCCTGATACGGCGGCGCATGTGAGCGCCACTGCCGCCATATTCATAAGTAGCCTT
This sequence comes from Alistipes sp., assembly GCA_022511295.1. GTDB lineage: Bacteria > Bacteroidota > Bacteroidia > Bacteroidales > Rikenellaceae > Alistipes. The sequence continues at coordinate 14,031 of JAFLRT010000001.1, forward strand.
TTCATGTTGGTTTTGGCTTAGATTTGTTTTTATTTGTGTCTATTTTGTTATTCGGTCGCATTGGGGTTGCTGAAGTCTACGACAGCAGTGATGCCGCCGTTGGCAGAGCCCGTAAGGTCATGGGGCGTGCCATTCAGACAACTGTCCTTGAAGGTGGTCGAGCCTGCGGGTTCGTTGAGTTTCCAGTAACCCACGAGTCCCGCCTCGTCGCCTGCAAGAGCGCTGCCCATGTTGTCGGCAATGTCCGAATCGGTGAGAACGCGGTTCCACAGACGCACCTGAGCCATCTGCATGCAGAGGTTATTCTCGCAGGCGTGAGCCGCACTGCTTCCGACGGAGCCGAGGGTCATGGACGACCACAGAATCGGGTTGGTGTCTATCTCGTCGTATTCGGTCGCGTTGTTGCTGAACGTACCCTCTACGCCGTTGATGTAGTACTTCATGATGTTGGTAGACGAATCATAGGTAATCGCCATGTGAACCCATTCGTTGCCGACCCAAAGGAATCCTCCCAGATTGCTTCCGAGTTGCGAGGGTATGTTCTCGCCGCGGAACTTGAACTGCATCGAAGGACCTTTGTCCTCGCCGCCGTTGGGGTAGAAGAGGAATGTCATGCCCGACAGACCTGCTATCGGCTGCGCCTCTCGTGCGAAGACATAGAACCGCCAGCCGGGGCCGCCCGACTCTGCCGGACGTGTTCCTGCTGCAGCGCTGTCCCACGCTGCTGCCATCTTGGTAGCACCTGCCGCGCCGTTGTCCTCGAAGTTCACCCAGTATTCTACGGTCCACTGCGGCAGCGTCATGTCGAGCGACGTCTTCAGACAGCCCGCCTTAGCGTTGGGGTAGGGCTTGAGTTTGACCGCCGTCTGACGGTTCGACGACTTTAGCAGATAGATAATCTTGTTGCCGTTGCCTGCGGGGGAGATATTTCCCTCGACCTTGGCTATGCGCAGCGCAATGGCGAAATTGCCGTCGGGTATGCCGTCGGGTATCACCAAGTCGGTGTTGGCCGACGTACCGCCTGCGGCGATAGTCACCTCGGTCTTCATGGTGTAGTAGGCTTCGGGCAGCATCTGATAGTTCTTGCCGTAAGCCTCGTTGTACTCGTTCAGCGTCTGAAGGTCGGCCGCGATGAAGACACGTATGGGCTCCTCAGCGGGACGCATCAGTCGGATGGTTACGGGCACTGAAACGTTCTCACCAGCAACGGTCTTGCTCTGTATCTGCTGCGCAAAGCCCGTGATGGTGGACGCCTGCTCTATATAGATGCCGTTTTCGATAGGTTCGAACTTGGCATCGTTGCAACTCGTCAGTGCCGTGGCGGCAACAGCCGCCAGCATTGCGAAATACTTTATGGTTTTCATGGTCTGTAAACTCTTAAAATTGTTTATTGCTCATCCTCGCCGTTATCCGCGTCGTTGTCGGCGGTCCATGCGGGATTCAAAGCCTGTATCATCTGGCGGAAATATCCCCATTGACCTGCGAATGCGGGGTCTGCGGGTGCGCGGTTTATGCAGCCCTCGAATTTGAAGGCGCCCGCACCGCCAGTGCGAACATTCTCGCAGCCGGGGTAGTGCCACAGCGCGAAGCCGCGCAGCGAACGCGTCTGCTCGCCGTTGCGGCGGTTGTATGTCCAGCCGCCGTTGTGCAGGTCCACATTCTCGAGGTTGTCGGTCCAGATAACCTTGCGGTGAATCTCCTCATTGCTCTCGTTGCACTCCGTACCGCTGCCGAACGTGGTTATCAGTCTGCGGAAGCGCGAGTCCAAATCCGAATCGCTCAGCGTCGAGGGCGTACCCGTCGAACCGCTGATGCTGTACGACTGAATGTTGTAGTAGTCTATGTATTTGCCGCAGGCCGAGTAGAGCGTCTGAGGCTCGCCGTCCACCATCAGCACCTTGCCGTGCGTGAACACCGTTTCGCCCTCTTTGCGCACGTTCGGGCCGAGATACTGTCCGAGGCCCTCGATGAACTTCTGCATGCGGTCCTTGTACGAGGCGAGGTTGCCCGTGTGGCCGAAATTAGGCTCGTAGTCGAGGTCTATGCCGTCGAAACCGCTGTCGAGAATCCATTTGCCGAACGCCAGACCGTAGCGGTAGCACGCCTCTTCCCATCCGAGTTCGTTCACCTGCCAGTACTCCTGCCAGTATTCGAGGTTGTCGCGTTCGTCGTCTTCGGCTTTGGCGGGTGTGATATACATGCCGAGGTTGTTGCACATGTGGCAGAAGAGAACCTTAAGGCCGCGCTCCTCGCGTGCTATGCGCAGGTCGGTTTTACGTATCTCGTTAACCGTGTTCAGAGGCTCGGTCCAGCCCCACAGCGTAACCATATCCATCGAGTCGGGCAGACCCGTAAGGCTGTTGCCCGTCGTTCCGAAGGCGTTGTTTTCGGGTGGCGTCCAACTCGCATACCAACCGAAACTGATAGCGTGGTCGCTCTGCTTGAATGCACGTATGGCTGCCCAATAGGCGTTGTTCTCGTCGCTGCTCTGCTGCCCCGAGAAGTAGCCACCCTTTATAGGGTCGCCGCCGATGATTTCCGGCTCCAACCAGTCGCTGCAACTCGCAAGCGACAGGCTCATGGCCGCAACCGTAAAAATGCTTAATATCTTTTTCATTTTCATCTCCTTTCTTCGATTGTTAGTTCTTCAGTGCCCACCACAGGTCGTTACCCATGCTGTCGCCGCCAATCATGGCTGCGGCAGCCTGTACGTTGGCATTGTTGGTGTTGTACTCCGCTTGCGGGAAGGGCGTTCTGCGCGCTCCGCGGCTCGCGTCCACGTCTACGTTGGCTGACTTCGTGGCCAGCCACAGTTTGGGATATCCCGTGCGGCGGTTGTCGGCCCAACCGTTCATCGGGTCGAGCCACAGGGCAATCCATTTCTGCGTGATTATCTGCTCGAGGTGCTGCGAGGGGTCGTTCGACCACTTTACACTTATGGTACTCGTGGCTCTCATCTGTCCGTCGGCCGCATTGTGATTTGCGGGTTGCGAGGTGGTCTGAATGTAGTCAGCATATGCCGAACCTACACCGAACTCGTTAAGTGACAGTCTTATACCCTCGTGGTAGAGCGATTCGGCCGTGCCGTTCATGTTCCAGCCCTTCAATGCACCCTCGGCGCGCAGGAAGGCCGCCTCGGCCGCATACATCACGGGTTGTGCGTCGAAATTGCCGTTTACTCTTATCTTCGAGAAACTGATGTAGTCGCCCGGTGCCCGCGAACTGTTCTGCGGACCCGAAATCATGCCCACATACGTTCCGTCGGAGGCGGGAGTGAAATATTTCTCGCGGCGCGGGTCGTTGTAGCCGTTCATCCACGATACGAGGCATGCATTGGGACGCGCCTGGCAGTCATCGTTGTGGCCGAGCCATCCGATGAACCAAGGATTTGTCAGCGAAGCCTTGTCGAGATGCACCCATGCGCTCTCCGAAACGTCGGTCATGACGCCCGACGCTACGGCCTCCTCGGCTTTCTGCTGTGCATAGGTCGCCACGTTCGACACGCGCAGCGCCATGCGCAACTTGAGGGTGTTGGCGAACTTCAGCCAGTTGCGGACATTGCCGCCGTAAATGTAGTCTACGGCCGCGAGGTCGGCATTCGACTCGCCCGAGCCGCTCAAAATGCCTATTACCGTATCCAAATCGTCGAACATGGCTTTCCATGCCGTCTCCTCGTCATCATAGACCGTTTCGGTTTTGCCCGCGGCCATTTGAGAGTAGGGTATGGGTCCCTGTGCCGATGCCACTATGTGCATGCCGTAGACGCGCATGAGCAGCGAAACGGCATAGATGACGCCCGACTTGCCCGTCGCATCCTCGATGTAATAGTGGTTGGGGTATATCAGGCCGAAAATAATGCTCATCGGCGTGTTTCTGTGAATGGCCGCAGGATTGTAGTAAGCCCACACCTGCTCGGGGCCCACACCCCAGTTGTCGGCACGAACAGCGCCGAGTTGGCCGCTGTACACTCCCCAGAACGTATACATGCGCTGAGCCTGATTCTGGTCCTGGAAGGCTATGCTGCGCAACGTCGATTCAAGCAGATAGGACGTGGGTATAGAGGTTGGCTGCTTGGGGTTGCGGTTGTAATCCTCGAAGTTTTGCGTACATCCTGCAACGATGCTCCCGAGCACCATTGCGAATATCGATATATAAAGTACTCTTTTCATACTTCTCAAGTGTTAAAATTGCAGTTTTACGCTGAAACCGTAGGTGCGCTGGCTCGGCAGCATGTAGTAATCGAAACTCTGGTAGGAGTTCGACGAAGCCGAAGTCGTAAGTTCGGGGTCGAACGGAGCCTTGCAGTAAATCATCCACAGGTTTTTGCCGACGAAGCCTATGCTCATCTTCACGTGGTTGCGGAACCACTTCTGCGGAAGAGTATAGTTCAAACTCAGTTCGTTCAGACGCACGTTGGTGGCGCTGTAAGTGTAGAACGGAGCATAACTTGCCGTGGCGCCGTAGAACGAACGCAAAGGAATGTCCACCGTGCCGTAAACCTGCTCTACGGGGACGAATCCGCCTGCATCGCGGGCATCGGCCGAGGCCTTGGATACGCCGTAACTGTCGAGTATCGACTGCGTGCGGCTCAGACAGATGCCGCCTATGCGCGCCGTGAACATTGCATTCAGTTCGAGACCCTTGTAACCGAAGCCCAACTGCCATCCCATGTTGGCTTTTGGCAATATCGAACCCAGTAATTCGTAATCCGAAGTGTTGGCTATGTTCTGCATCTGCAAGGTGTTGTCGGCCAGCAGCAGATATCCGTATTCGTCGCGGCGGAACTCCTGACTCTGGTATACGTCGCCCATAGAGCCGCCCGTGCGCAGACGCACGCCGGCGCTGAGTCCGTTGAACGAGCCGTAGGAGAGGTCTTCAAGTTCGATGGGAGTGCCGTCCACGGGGTTCGTGATGCCCTCCGACAGACGGTCTATGCGGTTGTTGTTCCATGTGAGGGTGTAGTTGGTGAAGAACGAGAAGTCGCCCCACTGTTTGTCGTATCCGAGCGAGAACTCCACACCTTCGTTCATCACGTTACCCGTCTGTATCGTAAGAGAGGAATAACCCGACGTGTCGCTTATGTCTACGTTGAACGTCTGGTTGTAGGTGTGCGATTTATAATAGGTGAGGTTCACTTTCAGCGAGTTGAAGAAGCGTGCGTCCAAACCTATCTCCCAGGACTTTGTGCGCTCGGGTTTCAGGTCGAGGTTGGGGTATTGCGACTGAATGTCCCACGACACGCCGTTGTAGGGATACGATATGGTCGTCATGAAGCGGTTGTATGCGCTGCCGACCTCGGTGTATGAACCGCGAACTTTCAGCAGCGTGAGCCAGTTGGGTGCGTCGAACATGTTGGAGACTATCGCCGAAAGACCCACAGAGGGGTAGAAGAACGACGAGTAGTTCGAATATGCGAGATGCGAATCCCAGTCGTTGCGTCCCGACAGCGTCAGATAAAGCATCGACTTCCATCCCACTTCGGCATTTGCAAAGACGGCCTGCGTCTGGTCGTGCCATGCGCTGTTGGTGCGCGTGAACGACTGCGTGAAGTCTATGTTGTGTATGGCGAAGAAGTTGAGCAGGTTCAAACCGCCGCTGTAACCTATGGTGTTGTACTGGCTGTCGTTTATCGACGCACCGAGATTGACGTTCAGCGACCAGTCTTCGCCGAAGGTCTTGTTTACGGTCGCTATCACGTCGGCATAGGTGTTCTTCGATGTCGAGGTGTTCTCGGTGTAAGAGCCGCGACCTGCCGTGGCGCCTATGCGCTGGTTCGACGAGGCGTATGCTTTATAAGTATAGGTATTCTCGTAGTTGTCGAGTTTCACGCGGCCCGTTATGTCGAGCCAGTCCGTTACCTGCCACTTCAGCGAGGTGTTAATCATGTAACGGCTCTTCTTGTTCTGTCGCACCATGCGGTTCTGCATCCAGAACGGGTTGTAGGAGCCGTCCTGCGCCTTGCCGCCGTAGGGCCAGAACTGCTCGGGCACGCCGAACTCCTCGTTCCAACGCTCATACATACGCACATCGTCGAAGTTCTCGCCGCGAGGGAAGAGATACAAACCGATAAGAGGGTTGTTGTCCTGTCCCTGCGCCATCATGTTCTTGTCGTTCTGCACGATGTAACTTGCGCCTGCGTCGAGTGTAAGTTTGTCCTTGGCGAAGGTTGTTGTGTTGCGCACCGAGAAGTTGTAGCGGTTGTAGTTGCTGTTGGGAATGATGTTGGTAGCGTTTGTCGAGGCTGCCGAGAGGAATGTCTGATTCTTGGCATTGCCCGCCGAGAGGGTCAGCGAGTTTATCTCGTTGAGTCCCGTGCGGAAGAAGTCGCGCGGGTCGTAGTTGCCGTTCACGATGCCACCCCAACTGCTGCTCTCGTTGGCGTTGTTGCCGTATTTGCTCTGCATCTGCGGCATCATTGCCACCTGCGAGAAGGTGGTGCTGTTGGAGTAGGTGATGTTCATCTTGTCGGACGAACCCTTCTTGGTTGTTATGAGCACGACGCCCGACGCCGCTTCGTTACCGTAGAGCGCGGCTGCCGAGGGACCCGTAAGCATCGACACCGATTCTATGTCTTCGGGGTTTATGTCGGCCACGCCGTCGGTACCGGGCTGTCCGCCTCCGCCGCCTGCCGAGAAGTTGTACATTGGCACACCGTCAATCACATAGAGCGCCTGGTTCGAGCCGCTTATGGACTTTATGCCTCGCATGACTACGCGCGAAGCACTGCCCGGACCCGCAGCATTGGAGTTGATTGTAATACCTGCCACCTTACCCGCGAGGGAGTTCATGAAGTTGGCATCCTTGACGGTCGTGATTTGGTCCGAAGATACCTGCTGTACGTTGTACGATAGGGCTTTTTCGGAGCGTTTGATACCGAGAGCCGTCACGACCACGTTATCTATGGCCGTCGAAGCCTCGTGCAGAACGATAGTGAGAGCCGTCTGCTGATTGTAGATAACCTCAGCGGTGTCGTATCCGAGGAATGAAACTTCCAATACGTCGCCCGCTTTGAGGCCAGAAAGAGAGAATTTGCCGTCTACATCGGTCGTGACACCAGTGTTCGAACCCTTGACGACAACTGCCGCGCCTACGACAGGCAGGTTGGCTTCATCGGTAACCGCGCCATGCAAAATCCTCCCCTCTTGAGCGAAAATATGCTGACTCAAAGGGATTTGTAGCGAGATTACCATTAGCAATACAAGCATCTCCTTGCATCGCTTTACAGTAAGCAGCTGTAATAGTTTAGGCATAAGTTATTGTGTATTAAGTTGTTATTGCCCCCCCCTGAAAAAAATATGGGAAATATGGGATATGCAATTGCAAGATATGAAATATTTTTCGAAGTAGCAAATTTTTTCGCCTTTAAGACAGCGGTTTACGGTTTAGAAGTAAAATCAAAAAGTGGGATTTTTCTACATTTGTTAATGTAGAAGTGCTTTGAGCGCACTTTTTTGTTATTTTGACGATGCGCTCGGCTTTTGTGCGTTCGGAGATGCGCGAAGACTATAAGGAGACAAAAAAAGCAGCCTTTGTGACTGCCGCTGTTTTAATCCGTAAAGACTTGTCGATAACCCTTTGCCATAATCCGAAAAATTAAACGATACTGCTGACCGTTTTGATATGGACGGGGGTCAGATGCGCAGAGTGCCTGTCAGTCGTTCCCAACTATTCGCCAAATCTTCGCCAAATCTTCGGGACTGACAAGGTTGTTTTCGGTGAAACAGCAGTTTCGAGCATTCCAAATGGCTTTTAGCACCTCAAAGAGGTGCATTTTTTGCTATAAAGGTAATGATGCCAAAAGGGGCTGCTGATGCAATAAACAAGTAGCAGAATATTTGGTAAATAGAGCGAAAACTAAGAGAGTAGTAGAAAATAGTCTGTATCTAAAAATCCGAATCCAACCGTTCTATTGTGCTGCGAAGACGTTTGCTGTCAAGATGCGTGTATATCTCGGTGGTGGTGATACTTTCGTGTCCCAGCATCTCCTGCACCTGACGTATACCGGCGCCGCCTGCAAGCAGATGCGTGGCAAATGAGTGGCGAAAGGTGTGAGGGCTTATGCGTTTTTCTATGCCGGCACGCGCCGCAGCCTGCCTTATGACTGTGAAGACCATAACTCGCGTTAGGCGTCTTCCGCGATTGTTAAGAAAAAGTGTATCGTCATCAGATTGCTGACAGCGTCGCGCCTCCATATATATTTGTATACGGTCGCGGGCGGTGCTGCTTATGGGAACGAGCCTCTGTTTGTTGCCCTTGCCCACAACCCGTATATAACCCTCACCGAAAAAAAGGTCGCTGATTCTTAATGCCGTAAGTTCCGACACACGCAACCCGCACGAATATAAAACCTCGAGCATGGCGCTGTCGCGCAGACCCTTGGTCGTCGAGCAGTCTATGGAGGCTATGATACGGTCGATATCGGGTGTGGTAAGGGCATCCGGCAGATGACGTCCGAACTTGGGTGCCTCGACAAACTCCGTAGGGTCGCTCTCCATACGTCTCTCGGATAGCATAAAGGCGTAGAAACCTTTTATGCTGCTGAGGCTGCGCGCCTGCGAACTCTTCTCGCGGTCGTGGTCGAAGAGGTGGCACATGAAACGCTCGACGACACCTCGCTCAACCTCGTCGGGGCGTATATCGTATATGCGCAGTACGAAGTGTGAGAACTCTCCCAAGTCGTGCATATACGAGGCGATAGTGTTCTCCGATAGATTCTTCTCGAAACGTATATACTCGTGGTACTCCTTGAGTCTGTCTCTCCACACGCTTGCATTGTCGGCCATATTCCCTTTGAGTTTTCGCTGTTTTTGGTTATTTTTGCCGGTACAAAGGTAGTAAATTTTACATAATATTTTCAGCGTTTCAGAATATGGATTACGTAGAACTCAATATACCGGTAGATGATGCCGGACTGGCCGAGATTCTGACTGCCGAGTTGTCGGAGTTGCCTTTCGAGAGTTTTGTTACCGAGCGCACGACGCTCAAAGCATATATACCGCAATTCCGTCTTGCCGACTGCAAGGAGGAGGCCGATGCCGTGCTGCAAAGGTACGGTGTTGAGGGCGGAAGATATGTGCAGATAGAGTCGCAAAACTGGAATGCACTGTGGGAGAGTAACTTCGATGAGGTATATATAGATTCGCGCGCCGTTGTCCGTGCGCCGTTTCACGCTCCGCATCCCGAGTTGGGAGAGATGGATATTGTCATTATGCCCCGTATGTCCTTCGGAACGGGACACCACGCCACGACGGCGCAGATGTGCGCCATGATTCTTGACAGCGAGATTGTACGTCGCGAAGGGTGCCGCGTCGCCGATGTCGGTTGCGGTACGGGTGTGCTGTCGATTATGGCTCTGCGCTGCGGTGCTTCTGTTGCCGATGCTGTGGATATAGACCCTATGGCGTGCGAGAATTGCAGTGAGAATGCAGAGACGAACGGCGTGGGCGGACGTATGAATGTTATGGAGGGCGATGTACGCGCCCTCGCGGGTAGGAAATATGATTTGGTTCTGGCAAATATAAACCGCAACGTGCTGCTGTCGGATATGAGCCGTTATGCTGATATGCTTGTCTCCGGCGGCGAACTCTTTTTAAGCGGTTTTATAATCCAGGACAGCGCCGTTGTTACCGAGGCGGCCCGCGCTGAGGGTATCGAGATTGTCGAGGAGCGGCGCCGGAACGACTGGGTGGCACTGCGCGGCGTGCGCAAATAACCTTATGAGATGAAGAGTTACAAGGCTCGGGGAATAGTTCTCGGTACCGTCAAGTATGGGGACAGTTCTATGGTGGCGCAACTGCTGACGGATGTCGGCGGTCGTCGCAGCTATATGGTTCAGGGTATACGCTCCTCGCACGGTCGGGGGTCCAAAGCGGCTCTCTTTCAGCCTCTCTTTGCGTTGGAGTTCGAGGGGCTTGAATCGTCGCGCACCGACCTTGACCGCTTCAAAGAGGTGCATGCCGGCATAGTTCTGCGCAGTATACCGTTCGATGTACGCAAATCGACCGTCGCCCTTTTTATAGCCGAGGTTCTCTATCGTTTGATACGCGAGAGCGAGCCTAACCGTATGCTCTTTGACTTTGTGTGGGGTTCTGTCGGAGCGTTGGACACCATCGACGAGGGCGTAGCCAACTTCCATCTATGGTTCCTGGCAAATCTGAGCCGTTTCCTGGGATTCAGCCCGGGCAACAGATATATGCGCGACGCATATTTCGATATGCGCGAGGGTCTTTTCACACTCTCGCCGCAGCAAGGTCATGCCGTGATGAGCATTGACAAGGCCGAGATTCTGCGTGATTTGCTCGAGTGCGACGTTCAGTGCCTCGGCGAGATAGGACTCAACCGTCATCAGAGAGTGGAGTTTCTTGATACCATGCTCGAATACTACTCATATCATCTCGACTCCATCCACTCCGTCCGCTCCACCAAAATCCTCCGCGAAGTCTTTTAAGGTAATGATGTCAAAAATGTTTTTTCGTTGCTCATCATACCCGGTAAAGTCTGCAAGCCGTCTTTGCCCTATTAAACAACTAACTGAATACTTATCAAAATGCACCTCTTTGAGGTGCTGCGCCGCCCCCGAGGGGGGGCAGGGGCGGCGCAACGTTGCGATTAAGCGATGCCGAACTCTATTTTTGGCATCATTACCTTTTCGACTCCAATATTTTGGCGAGGGCATTTAATAATTACCTTTTTGCTATCGGGCGCGATAATTTTTAGGTAAGGTTTTTGCGGCTGCCTTATCCGTGATTGTCTGTGAAAAATATTTTTGTGCAAATTTCAAGCGGCGGTTCCGCATCGCTGCTGCGGTAACATCGCTTTGTCTCCTGTTATGCGGTCAAGTATCGGCGCAGGAGACGGGATATCGTAATTTCGGCGGGAAGATTGACAGCAAACCTATGCCCGTACCCGAGTATGAACCCGAGATAAGCGTATGGCTGCCCGACGATGCGTTTGAGGCTGAACTCGATGCAGAGTTTACGTCGCGTCTCTCGCCCGAGACCGATATGATTCCGATGGTCGTATACCCATATCCGCTGCAACAGGGCGAGAACCGCAATATATACATTATGCCCAACAATACTCTGACGATATGGCATATCAATTTCTCCAACGGTTCTGCCGGAAACTGGGGTGATACCCCTGGTGCTATGCTCGATGCCAGAACGCTATCGTTTCCGACGCCGTGATGCACTTTTGACCGTCGGATGATGTTTTTCAGTCGTCGGACGATGCCCTTCTGCTCCGCGTTTTGACGATTTGACTGTCGGACGATGCTCCTGTGCCGCCTCGCGGTTAAAGAAATATGCCTTCTGCCGGCGTTTATCATCCTGACTGCGTGCTACATATAGACGCTCCCCTGTGTATGGATTCATCCCTGTAAAGAACATTACCGACGAGAGCGTCATCGGCGTAGGCGTGAGGTCCTGCACCTGCTCCAACGTGAAGTTCAGTTTTCCGAGTACCTTGCCTGACAGTGCGCGCATATCGTTCTCGGTGCAGCCCGGGTGCGATGATATAAAGTAGGGTATAAGTTGATAATTGAGGTTGTGGCGGCGGCATATATCCCGGAAATCGGCATTCAACTTCTCGAACATCGCAAAGGATGGCTTGCGCATAAGATTCAGAATATGCTCCTCGGTGTGTTCAGGAGCGACTTTCAACCGTCCCGAAGTGTGGTGCGTTACCACCGTCTCGAGATACTCTCCTCCGTCGAAGAGGTCGTAGCGTATGCCGCTGCCTATAAAGGCTTTTTTCACACCCTTTATATCGCGTATCTTGGCGTATAGATTCAGCAGCGGCGTATGGTCGTTGTCAAGATTGCGGCACATCTTGGGGTGGAGGCATGACGGACGCCGGCACTTTGCGCATATCTCGACGTCGCGGCCGCCGCAGCGATACATATTGGCCGAGGGCGCTCCGATATCCGACAGAGAGCCTTTGAAACTCGGCATTTTGGTTATGAGCCGCACCTCATCGAGAATGGACTTCTCGCTGCGTGAGGATATGAATTTGCCCTGGTGTGCCGATATGGTGCAGAAGGAGCAGCCGCCGAAACATCCGCGATGAATATTCACCGAGTGCTTTATCATCTCCCACGCCGGTATATCGCCCCTGCCGTTATAGCGGGGATGCGGTGCGCGCTGGTATGGCAAGGCGAATGAACGGTCAAGTTCCAAAGTCGTGAGGGGTGTATGCGCCGGATTTACGACTACATACCTCTCTCCGGTGCGCTCGACGAGTGTCGCTGTGGGGTTCATCAGGTTGCTCTGCGTCTCCTCCTCGACAAAGTTGGCGGCAAAGGCGCTGTTATCCGCCACGCACTCCTCAAAGGAGCGGAGCATAATTTTATCCTCAATCTTTTCGACATACTCTTTGTCGGCAGTGAAGGCCACCTGACGCAGACGGCGCAGACGCTTCATATTGAACGAGCCGCCGCGAACTATGCGTGCTATCTCGGGTATGGTTCTCTCGCCCATGCCGTAGGCGAGCAGGTCGGCACCGCTGTCGATAAGAATCGAGGGGTGCAGTTCATCTGTCCAGTAGTCGTAATGTGTAACTCTCCGCAACGATGCCTCGATGCCGCCTATGACGACCGGCACTCGCGGAAAGAGCCTCTTAAGAATACGCGTGTAGACCGTTACGGCGCGGTCGGGACGAAATCCCGCCTTTCCGCCTGCTGTATAAGCGTCGTTGCTGCGCAGACGCAGATTGGCGGTATAGTGGTTCACCATCGAGTCCATAGCCCCTGCCGTTACGCCGAAAAAGAGACGCGGCGCGCCTAATTTGGTGAAGTCGCGAAGGTCATCTCTCCAGTTGGGCTGCGGAACGATTGCCACTCTCAACCCCTCGGCTTGCAGCAGACGTCCCACGACAGCCGCACCGAATGAGGGGTGGTCTATATAGGCGTCGCCCGTAAAGAGAATGACGTCGATATAGTCCCAGCCGAGAGCCTCGACCTCTTTTTTTGTTGTAGGTAGAAACATTCTTCGCCTGCCTGTGCTTCTGCCGTCGGGGCGCGTGGCGTGTTACTTTAACACCATCTCTTTGGAGCCTATAAGGTAACCGTCGGTATATACCTCGACCTTGTAGGTGCCGGCTGCGAAGCCCGAACCGTCGTAGAAGACGGTTACATCCAAATCCTCATTCTGGTAATCCACCTCGCGCTCTGCGGTATAGGGCAGTTGTCCGCCCTCGTATGTGAAATGAGGTGTGTTTTCGGGTGTGAGAACATATCCGTCAGCCAGTATGCGTACATATATAGGTCTCTCGCCGGCCTTGGCTATAGAGTTGGCCGTGAGGGTCATATCGACACGCAGCTTGGCAGCGCTCTTAACCTTGGATATATCTTTGCCTCTTGCGTTGAGCGGCGTTATGCTGATGCCGCGAGCGTGTATTATGGAGCCTTGTTGAATAATATTTGTCAGCTCCGAACTCTTCTCCTCGGCCATTTCGGCGCGCTGGTTGGCAGTCGAAATCTGCTGGCGGTAGCCGGTGTTTTCGGTTATAAGTTTTTGATTGACATTGTTGAGCGAATCTATCTGACGCAGATAACTCTTCAATACCGAGCGCAGCGTACCCAACTCCTTCTCATACGACCTTAATTTATTGTAGTTAAGACGTCTTTCATTCTCAAGTTGGTCGCGCAGGGCATATGCGTTTTCGAGTTCCGCCCTCAAATTCGCCGTGATGGTATCGTTTTGGAACTCCTTGTCCCGATATTCGGAGATAAGAGAGTTGATATTCTCTTTGAGCGAGTCGCGCTGCATCTCGAGTTCCGTCTCAAGTTCCTGATATTCGGTTCTTTGCTTGCGGTTGATATTGTAGTACAATACGGACAGCGCAGCCAGTATCACGGCAAGTATGCAGATAACGATTTTATATCCGAGCAGCGATTTGCGCACGTCGGTCTGGTAATCGTAATCCTCGTTGTTGTAATCCTTGTTATACTCTTCCATAGCGTTGTTGTTTTTGCAAATATACGTTTTTTTATTGTTTTACAGTCTCTTTAAGCCGATATTTTATCCTTGTCGTGTTATGAGCGTGTTAAATGTGTTAAAGATTAAATGCATTATGAAATCATCGAGAAGTCCGAGCGCTCCTTGCCGGAATATCTCTCTTTGAGTTTTTGCAGCCCTGCGTGCGAGGGGTGCGACAAATTCGGGTCGGCTTCGAGCAATTCCATTGCTGCCTGCTGCGTGGTTTGCAGTATCTGAACATCGAGAGTCGGATTGGCTATCTTCAAATCGAATGCCGAGCCGCTCTGCATCGTGCCGTGTATATCGCCTGCGCCGCGCAGTTTAAGGTCGAGTTCGGCTAAACGGAATCCGTCTGTGGTCTCGCACATGGCATCCAGACGCTGCCGTGCCTCCTTCGACAACTTCTCGCCCGACATAAGTATGCAATACGACTGTCCTCCGCCGCGCCCGACCCTGCCTCGCAACTGGTGCAGTTGCGCGAGACCGAAACGCTCGGCCGACTCTATGACCATCACCGTAGCGTTTGGAACATCTACACCTACCTCGATGACCGACGTGGCCACCATAATATGCGCCAGTCCCTCCTTGAACTCGCGCATGGCATCCTCCTTGTCTTCGGGTTTCATCTTGCCGTGACAGGCCGTAACGCGGTACTGCGGCAGCGGAAAGTCGCGCGTGATGGCTTCAAAGCCGTCTGTCAAATCCTTGTAATCCATACTCTCGGACTCCTTGATAAGAGGGTAGACCACATATACCTGCCGTCCGAGGGCTATCTGTTCCCGCATAAAGCCGTAGAGGCGCAGACGAGCCGAATCGTAGTAATGCACCGTCCTTATCGGCTGCCGCCCGGGCGGCAACTCATCGATTACCGATACATCCAAATCGCCATAGAGGGTCATAGCCAACGTGCGCGGTATGGGTGTCGCCGTCATTACGAGAATATGCGGCGGCTGTTCGTTTTTTGTCCACATACGCGCCCGCTGCTCCACACCGAAGCGGTGCTGCTCATCGATGACGACGAAGCCGAGGTTTGAGAATACGACCCGCTCCTCGATAAGGGCGTGCGTGCCTATGAGTATGTCGGCCGAGCCGTCGGCAGCACTCTCCAATGCGTGGCGTCTTTCGCGTGCCTTTGACGAGCCGGTGAGAATGGACACCTTTATATCCAACCCCTCGACCATACGCGATATCGTGGCGAAGTGCTGACGTGCCAATATCTCTGTCGGTGCCATCATACAGGCCTGAAAACCGTTGTCGGCCGCCAGCAACATCGACAGCAGTGCCACGATGGTCTTGCCGCTGCCCACATCGCCTTGCAGCAGACGGTTCATCTGATAACCCGATACGGTGTCGTTTCGTATCTCGCGCACGACTCTCTTCTGCGCTCCCGTAAGGGGGAACGGCAGACGATTGTTGTAAAAGGAGTTGAATTTGTCGCCCACCTTGGTGAAGACAAAGCCGTTCTGACGGCTCATGCGTTGGGTGCGTTGCGACTGTATGTTAAGTTGCACGCCTAAAAGTTCGTCGAACTTGAGACGGTACTGCGCCTGCCGCAACTTTTCGGGTGTCTGCGGAAAGTGTATATTCCGCAACGCCTCTTTGAGAGGTATCAACCCGTAGCGGTGCATCACCTCCGGCGGCAGCGTCTCGTCGATTTTATCCTGCACGAGCGTCCACAGATTGCATATAATATTATATATGCCTTTGGTCCCTACGGCTCCCGACAGTTTTTCGGTTGTGGAGTATATGCCCTGCAGCCCTCCGGGCATCTTGCGGTTGAGTGCCTTCTCGACACTCTCTATCTCGGGATGTATTATAGACAACTCACCGCGAAAGAACGAAGGCTTGCCGAAGACAAGATATTCACGACCGACCTCTATGCTCTTCTCAATCCACTTTACGCCCTGAAACCACACTAATTCCGCCGAGCCGGTCTTGTCCGATACATAGACCGTGAATCGGCGTTTGCGCCCTGCGCCGGCGAATGAGGTGCCTGTAACGCGTCCGCGAAACTGAACGTATGCCGCACCCAGACTCTCGCCAATCTCGCCTATGTTGTAGACTTTGGTGCGGTCGATATAGCGGAACGGGAAATACCACAGCATATCGCGTATGGTTGTTATACCCAACTCGCTGCGCAGCAATTTGGCACGAGTCTCGCCCACGCCGCTGACATACTGTATCGTATTGTCCATAAAATCTCCCATATCGCAAAGTTAGAAAAATCTCGGCAGATGTTTCAGCGTCGGGTAAATTTTTCATAATTTTGCACGATATGAAGAGCGAAGAGATAATATTCGGGTACAGACGCCGCCCCTCGCGCGAGGTGCGTATCGGGTGTGTCGTCATCGGCGGCGGCAGACCTGTCGCGGTGCAGTCTATGACAAATACATCTACGGCGGACACCGAAGCAAGCGTAGAGCAGATAGAACGCATAGCCCGCGCCGGCGCCGAGATAGTGCGTCTCACGGCACAGGGCAGACGTGAGGCTGAAAATCTTCAAAATATCGTAAGACGTGTCCGCGAAAAGGGTCTCAATACGGCCATAGTGGCCGATATTCACTTCGTGCCGGAGATGGCTATGATAACTGCGCAGTATGTGGACAAGGTGCGTATAAATCCGGGTAATTTCCGCACATCCAACGGCGAACTCGAGGTTCTCGTTGAACTGTGCCGCAAGAGGGGTGTCGCGCTGCGCATAGGCGTAAATCACGGCTCGCTGTCGAAACATATCTTCAATGAGTGGGGCGATACGCCGCAGGGTATGGCGGCCTCGGCAATGGAATTCCTTCGTCAGTGCAAACGCATGGATTTCGGCGATGTGGTGGTGTCGATGAAGTCGAGCAATACGCGCGTTATGATATATGCCTACCGTCTGCTTGTACGGGCTATGGATGCCGAGGGTATGGATTATCCTGTTCATCTGGGCGTTACCGAGGCGGGCGACGGCATCGAGGCGCGTATAAAGAGTGCCGTCGGTATCGGAGCGCTCCTCGCGGACGGCATAGGCGATACGCTGCGTGTATCCCTCACCGAACCGCCTGAAAACGAGGTGCCTGTGGGACAACTTCTCGCCGATTATTTTACTCCTCGCGAGGGGTCGTTCCCCGTCAGCGACTCCTCGGCATGGTCGCCTGTGGAGTATCGCCGCCGCAGTGATGTCGCGGTGCCTCTTGTGCATGATGAACTTACGCCCGACTTCCGTCTGCTGCGTGCCGCGTCGCAAAACCCGACGGCCGAGTTGCGTGCCGCCATTCTCAACCTCGCTTCGCGTGAACCGGTAGCCGTGTCGTGCCGGTATGACGATGCTGACCTTGAGACAGTAGCCGTAAAGGCGGCTGCCGATATGGGTTCGCTCTTTATAGACGGTCTTGCTGACGGAATCGTCATTGAGGCCCCGCAATTCTCGTCGGAGCAGTTGCGTGAGGTGGAACTTATGATACTTCAGGCCTCGCGCGTGCGCTTTACGCGTACCGAATACATAGCCTGCCCGAGTTGCGGACGCACGCTCTACGATATAGAGAGCGCTCTGGCGGCAATCAAAGCCCGCACCTCGCATTTGAGAGACCTTAAGATAGGTGTTATGGGCTGTATCGTGAACGGCCCCGGAGAGATGGCCGATGCCGATTACGGATATGTTGGTGCCGCTCCCGGACGTATCACGCTCTATCGCGGCAGGGAGATTATCGAGCGCAATATCCCGCAGGCCGAGGCTCTCGACCGCCTTGTGGAACTTATCAAGGCCGACGGCCGCTGGCGTGAACCCAAAAACGATTGACGATGACGATTCTGCCTGTGGCATATCTTCCTTCGACGGAGTATTTTGCCCGTCTGCTGCGTGATGAGTGCGTAATAGATATCGGCGAACACTTCATAAAGCGTTCGCAGCGTAACCGCGCATATATCCTTACCGCCAACGGCGTTATGCCGCTTACGGTCAATGTACGCAACGCCAACCGTCCGCGTACACCCGTGCGCGATGTGCGTATAGACTACTCGAAGCGCTGGCAGCACCTTCACAGTATGGCTATAAGGTCAGCCTACGCCGCAACGCCATTCTATGAGCATTATGCCGATGCGCTGATGCCCTTCTATGAGAAACGATACGAATTTTTGACCGATTACAACCTCGAACTGTTATCTCTGCTGCTGCGTCTTGCGCATGCCGACAGGGACCTTAAAGTATCCGACACCTATATCGAGGCGGCTGCGGACGATACGGACCTGCGTATAAAAAAGAGAGAGAGCGGATTTCAATCCGCTCCATACTTCCAATCCTTCAGCGACAGGTTTGACTTCGTCTCCGGCATGTCGTTTATCGACCTGCTCTTTGCCGAGGGGCCGTCGGCTACCGATGTTTTAACTCGTTGCCGATGGTAAGCGACATCCGGTCTGAAATCTCTCCTGCACGAACTTCAATCTCGCTGCGACCCTTCATCTGTACCGTATCCGAGATGTAGAGTGCTTCACCGGCGCGATGCAGGGCGACGGTGTCGCCGTTGATTGTCAGTACGGGGTCCGGCTCCGAGGACAGTATGCCGACAGTCTGCTGATTGCGAGTGCGTGTGCGGTACTGTTTGCCCTTGATATGGAGCGTCGGGGAGGAGGTGTTCCACATAGCGCGGTAGAGATAGTATATATCTTTGAACCGTTTGCGGTCTATCGAGATAAGACCGCAGTCCTGTATGCCGCTGAGCGAGCGCGATGAGCCGTAGTCGAATATTCCGTTCAGCCATACACCCCAAAAGATATCGTTTCCTGCCAGACGGTCAGCGTAACCCTGATGGAAACGCATAAGACGTATCTCGAATGGTGCCGAGGCGTTCTTTCCGCGCGACGAGTTGTCGTATGCGGCCCACGAACCGCTGTCGGGACCGTATGCAACAGCCTGGCGCAGATTGCTCCAGTTGCGTGAGAGGTTGTTCTGCCATATCTCTATCTCCTCGATACGTCCGTTCTCCCAGCCGCAGTTCTGCTGCCATACTATAAGGTCGGATATGAAGTTTATCTCTCCGTCGTGATTGCTGCACGCAACGGTAGGACGCGAGGGGTCTGTCTTCTTTGTCATGCCGTTTATCTCGCGCAGGTAGTCGAGCATATCGCCCTCCCTCGGCCGCAGATTGGAGAAGATACCCCACATTACAACCGACGGGTGGTTGCAGTTTTGCGCTATTATCTCGCGTATCTGTTCACGTCCGTTCTCCTTGAGCCTCGGCGATGATATATATGACACGTCGGCGGGGTATGGTGCCTCTGTGAGCGGGAAGTCTATCCATACCAATATTCCGTTGCGGTCGCACAGGTCGTAGAGCAGAGGTGCGTGCGGTGCCGCAGGCGAGCGCAGAGCATTTGCCCCGAGGTCGCGTATCATATCGATATCGCTGCGATAGTCATCCGCGCTCCAGGCGTTGGCCTCCGGCAAGCGGTCGTGGGCGAGTGTAACGCCCTTTACGGGGATTGTTTTGCCGTTGAGCATAAAATGCTTTTCGGGCGTAACCTCGATGCTGCGAAAACCGGTGAAAATCGAGACAGTATCGGTGGCTGCCACGACCTCTACACGATATAGGTTCGGGCTTTCGGGACTCCACAGCTCAGGATTTTCGATAGTGAACGGAATATTGAAACACTTGCCGTCGGTCTTGCCCTTGACGCTCTTCAGCACGGCTGCATAGCCGTCAGAACCTGTTACGGTGAGTTTTACATTGCAATTCTGAACCGATTCGGTTGTCGTGAGAGCCAGCATAACGTTGGCTTCGACCTTGTTTCGTGTTACCGACAACTGGTTTACTGTTATGGCGTCGGTGCCGTACCAGTCGGGTGCGATTATCGTGCGGTCGGTTACTATAAGTTCCACATCGCGGCAGATACCTCCGTAGCTGTTCATCTCGGTCGAGAGGGGGAAGATATCGTTCTGCTCGTTGTTGCTTACCATAACGTGGAGCCTGTTGTCATAGTCGTAGCGCACCTTGTCCGTAATCTCGAATGTGAATGCCGTGAAGCCTCCGCGATGTTCGCCTAAATGCTCGCCGTTGAGGAAGACATCCGCCACATTTTGTACGCCGTAGAAACGGATGAAAAGACGCTTGTTTTTCCACTCCGAGGGTATATACAGGTCGCGCAGATAGTCGGCTGTGGTACGGCGGTAGACCCGTGTTCCGGTAAGGGCATCGAGATTCCAGGTGTGGGGCAGGGATACTCTGCGTGCGGCATCGCTCGTGCTTTCGCTGCGGAAGAAGAAACGCCAGTCGTTGTTGAGAGAGTAGACCTCGCGTGCCGATACGCTGACGCAGAGTTGCAACAGTGCAAGTGTGATATATATGAACCGTCTCATAGCATATTCCGTTTTGAAACCGCCGGTTGGCGCGGCGATATTTTTGGGACAAATATATAAATAAACGAAAAAAAACGCTAACTTCGTGCAGAAATAACATAAACTTAAAAGAGTATACTCTATGATTATCTTCGATATAGTTGTTTTGGCTCTGCTTGTCGTATCGGTTATAAGCGGTTTGCGCCGAGGTTTTATAGTCCAGGCTATCGGTCTGGTGTCGATTATTATCGGCGTAGCGGTCGCAGTCTATACGGGTGCCTCTGCCGGTGAGGCGCTTGGTATCGAGGCCCCCTATACCGAGGCTGCCGGATTTCTCTGCGTCTTTGCCGCAGTTACAGGCTGTTTGGTTCTGGCGGGATGGCTCTTGCGCAAGATGTTCAAAATTGTCGGTTTGGGACTGCTCGATTCCATTCTGGGAGTGGTCTTCTCGCTGCTCAAACTTGTGCTTGTGCTAAGTGTGTTGTGTTCGGTATTCAACAGAATAAACGACGGTGCCAAAATAATCGACCCTTCGACGCTCGACAAATCTCTTGCATACCGTCCATTGTGCGATATGGCCAATGCGATTGGTATTCTTAAATTCGACCCGAGGGATGTGGTTAAGATGGGTATCGACGCGGCAAAGATGGATGAATAGTATAACCCGAAATGCGATGACACAAGGTGTTGTTATGCGTGCTACCGGCAGCTGGTACGAAGTCCTCTGCGAAGGGGAGATATACCGTTGCCGTATGCGCGGACGCATACGTCTTCGCGGCTCACGCTCCACAAACCCCGTTGTCGTCGGCGATACGGTCGATATTGCGTCCGAGGGTGAGGATTTTGTCATCGAGAACATACATCCGCGCCGCAACTATGTCATACGACGAGCATCAAATCTCTCGAAAGAGTCGCATATCATCGCTGCGAATATAGACCGGGCCATGCTTGTAGCCTCTGTTGCGGAGCCTGTTACGCCACCCGAGTTCTTAGACCGCTTCCTGGTTACGTGCGAGGCTTACGGCATACCCGCAACACTGCTCCTTGCAAAGAGCGACCTTACTGACGGGTGCCGCGACGAGGTTGAGTATATGCGCTCTGTATACGAGAGTGCGGGATATTCAGTCATTGAAATTTCGGCTCTTACGGGCGAGGGCGTCGATGCCGTACAGCGTCTTGCGGCGTGCGGAACGACCCTCGTGGCCGGTAATTCGGGTGTCGGCAAGTCTACGCTTATAGGACGCCTATGCCCTTCCTTCGAGATACGCACGGGCGAGATATCGCAGAGCCACCACAAAGGACGCCATACAACAACCTTTTCGACTATGTATCCCCTTCCGTCGGGAGGATATATAATAGATACGCCCGGCATAAAGGGCTTCGGTCTTATAGATATAGGCGATGAGGAGTTGTGCCGCTACTTCCCCGAGATGATGCGCTACGCTCCCGATTGCCGATTCTTCAACTGCACCCACACCCACGAGCCGCATTGTGCCGTGCGCGAGGCTGTGGAGCGCGGCGAGATAGCCTTCTCGCGATATGAGAGTTATCTCAAAATATTGGACGAAGACGAGAAATACAGGAAATAGATATTATATTCTATGGGAGAGATATTGCGAAAGGCCTTTTTGCGCCATGTGGGACAGACATCTCCATCGCCGCTGATGATAGAGGTGGCGCGTGCCGAGGGCGTATACTTCTACACTCCCGAGGGACGCCGATACTACGATTTGGTATCGGGTGTGTCGGTGAGCAATGTGGGTCATGCCAACCCTGACGTGGTGCGTGCGGTGCAGGAGCAGGCGGGACGCTATATGCATATTATGGTCTACGGCGAGATGATAGAGCGCCCGCAGACAGAGTATGCACAGCGCATAGCATCGCTGCTGCCCGACCCACTTGACAGCATATACTTCGTAAATTCGGGTGCCGAGGCTGTTGAAGGTGCCTTGAAACTCGCCAAGCGCGCTACGCACCGTACCGAAATCATATCCATGCGCCGTGCATATCACGGCTCGACACACGGAGCAATGGCTCTTATGGGAAACCCGGAGGGCGAAGAGTGGAAGAATGCCTTCCGTCCGCTTATGCCCGACGTTCGGTCGATAGAGTTCGGGTCGTTTGAGGCATTGGGGCAGATTACCTCCCGCACGGCTTGCGTCATAGCCGAGCCGGTGCAGGGCGAGTCCGGCGTGCGCATACCTCCCGAGGGCTATCTGCAAGCGCTGCGCAAGCGTTGCGATGATGTGGGCGCAATGCTCATCTTCGACGAGATACAGACAGGTATGGGACGCACGGGAGAGATGTTCGCTATGCTTAAATATGGCGTTACACCCGATATAGTATGCCTCGCCAAAGCCTTTGGCGGCGGTATGCCTTTAGGCGGCTTCGCTGCTGCGCACGATGTGATGAATCTTTTGACGGAGAATCCGGTGCTGGGGCATATCACCACCTTCGGCGGTCATCCCGTATGCTGTGCCGCAGGTCTTGCCGCTCTGGAGTATATCGTCGACAATCGTCTTGCGGAGCAGGCCGAACAGAAGGGTGCGCTGTACGAAAAACTGCTTGCAGACCATCCGCAGGTGGTGGAGATTCGTCGTAGCGGTCTGCTGATTGCTGTGGAACTCGGCTCGTCGGAGAAGATGTTCTCGATTATGAAGATGTTCTCGGAGGAGGGTATAATGAGCGACTGGTTTCTCTATTGCGATACGGCATTCCGCATATCTCCGCCGCTTACAATATCGGATGAGCAGATACGCGACAGTTCACGCATTATACGCGGCTGCCTCGACAGATTGTAGGTATGCGACAAAAAGAGAGATGATAGATATAAATGCACCTCAAAGATGTGCTGCGACGCCCATTTTTGGCATCATTACCTTTGGCATCATTATCTGAATTATAAACCTGCCCGTACGAACTGCCGAATAAGACAAACAACCCCCGCCTTTACATAAGGCGGGGGTTGTTTCGTTTCAGACCGTCTGTCTGTTATTCAAGTCGTCTGTTATTCAGACAGGCTCTCAATTAGAACAGTGCGTCGAGATTAACATCGTTCTTTGCCTTTGCTGCCAGCGAGGGGTCTTTAGCCACTGCGCTGTTGAGTTGCGTTCTGGCGTTGTTGAGGTTACCCTCTTTGGTTGCGATAACAGCACGAAGATAGTCTGCACGTGCCGAATTATCGTTGCTGATGCTCTTCTTTGCTGCTTCGAGGTTGCCATTCATATAGTAGGTGATGGCTGCATTGTAACCCGACAGTTTCTCCGAAGCCTGTGCGTAGTTACCCTCTGCTGCATTTACGAGTGCCTTGGTCTGTGCATCTGCACCCTTGGCATACTCCTTTGCCTGAGCAACCTTTCCGTTTGCAAGATATGCCAGTGCGAGGTTGTTGTTCAACTCTGCCGAGTTGCCGCCAGCCTTGACAGCCGACTCAAATGCGCTGAGTGCCTTTGCATTCTCGCCTGCCTTTGCATACTCCATACCGAGGTTGTTGTATGCGCGGGGGTCGTTGTACTTCGCAGCTGCATACTCGAGTGCCGTTACGGCTACTTCGGGCTGTGCCTGTGCGATGTAGAGCAACTCCTCGAGGTCAAGTTCGTCGAGTTTGCCTTCATTGACAAGAGCAACCATCTCCTCGTTTGTCTTGCCGGTGATGTCGGCGCTGTTCACAACCTGTGCGCGACGCAACTTGGGCAGAATATCGCTCTTGAGGCTGTTGTATACCGATGCCATATTTCTGATTTCAGCCTCGCGCTGTGCCGACGAATCGTACATTTTAAGTACCTGAAGGATAAGGTCCTTATCCTCGATGTCAGAGTTCTCTACAGCCTCTTTGAAGCCTTCCCAGTCCTCACCGTAAGATGCCGCGTCGATTGTAAGACCCGAATTCTTGAAGAATTTCTCGGTTGCCTTCTTACCTGATTCGCTGCGTCGGCCGGAGAGTTGGTCGTTGAACTTCTCGGGACCGTCGGGCGATGCGTAACCGTTTACATAGAGAGACTGCGTTGCGCGGTCGTTCTCGCTGTTAGCCTGTACGGTATTCTGGAGGTTGGTGAACTCCTCATTTTTGAAGACCTTGTTGTTTACGGTTGCGCTGCTGATGGTGTAGGGGATGTCTGCCTTGGTAACAACCGTAACTACATGCTTGTAGTCGTTGGCCGCACTCTGCATATTCTCAGCGAAATCCAGGTCTCTCTGCAGGGTATTGATACCCTTGGCGATGGTAAGTCCGAACTCTCTTCTCAGAGCGTCTGCCTCGGGACCGCCGTTTGCGAGAACTTCAGCCTGCTCCTTGGTGGGCAGAGCGCCGTTGTTGGCATTGATGAGCGTGAACTCCTTGCAGGGACCTTTCGGGCATTTAACCTCGACACGAAGCTGAAGCTCCGATTTCTGCATACGGTCGTCGTATGCGAACTCTACGTGCTGCGACACTCTGCCGCCCTCCTTCGAGTCCACTACGAAGTAGTTGTCCTTAACTTTCTCTCCCTGATAAATTTTGGTGGGGGCAGCCGTCTCGCCGCTCTCGTATACCAATACGGGAGTAACCTTCAGCACTGCCTTCTTGTTAAAATACTTTGCAGGAAAATCAACTGTGATGTCAGCGGCTACCACGCCGTTGTTCAGCACGAGGAGTTGCGGTGTGCAGTTGAGCGACACCTCGTCCTGATGCTTAGCCATTTTCTTGAAACAGTTGCAGCTCGAAAGGGTGAGCATAGCCACTGCCAGAACCGATGTTGCTTTCAGCAGGTTTTTCATAGTTTTTCTTTTTGATGGTTTGTACTTACTATATTTATATTATTGTGTATCTCACGTTGCACAATCACACAATATATTACAAAGATATAACATTTTTTTGTTACAGCCAATAAAACTCCTTATTTTTCACCCAATAAGATAAAAAAAGGGCCGCAGAGCATCATCTGTTCTGCGGCTTCTTCCTTTTTCTCGCGCTTTTTTAGCGCCTTTTCCTCACGCTTTTTTCCTCGCGCCTGCTACTCGCGGCGGCGGGGACGACGCTCGCGGTCGGAGTGGTCGCGGTCGCCGTGTTCACGCGGTTTGCGCTCGCGAGGCTCACGCTCAACCCAACCTTCGGGTTTGGGCAGCAGCGCACGCTTCGATAACTTGTACTTGCCCGTCTTGGGGTCTACACCGATGAGTTTTACATCGATGATATCGCCCTCGTGCAGACCGGTCTCCTCCATAGTCTCGAAACGCTTGTAGTCTATCTCCGAGATGTGGAGCAGCGCCTCTTTACCCGGAAGAATCTCTACAAAGGCACCGAAAGATACTATCGATGTTATCTTTCCGGTATATGTCTCGCCGACCTCAGGTACGGCAACAATGCCCTTGATGCGGTTGAGCGCTCCGTCGAGCGACTCTTTGTCCACACCGAAGATATCTACTATACCCTTGTTGTCCACCTCGGTTATGGTTATGGTCGTGCCTGTGGTCTTCTGTATATCCTGTATAACCTTGCCGCCCGGGCCTATAACAGCGCCAATCATATCCTGCGGAATGGTTATCTGCACGATGCGCGGCACGAAAGGCTTGTAATCCTCTCTCGGCTCGGCGATGCACTCGGTAATCTTGCCCAGGATGTGCATACGGCCCTGACGTGCCTGCTCGAGAGCCTTGGCCAGCACCTCGTAAGAAAGACCGTCCACCTTGATATCCATCTGCGTCGCGGTGATACCGTCCTTGGTACCCGTAACCTTGAAGTCCATATCTCCGAGGTGGTCTTCGTCGCCCAGAATATCGGACAGCACGGCCCATTTGCCTGTCTCGCTGTCGGTGATAAGACCCATAGCGATACCCGATACGGGCTTCTTCATCTTAACGCCGGCATCCATAAGCGCTATGGTGCCTGCGCAGACGGTTGCCATCGACGACGAACCGTTCGACTCAAGGATATCCGACACGATACGTACTGCATAGGGATTCTCCTCGCCCAGCGGAATCATGGGTTTGAGGGCGCGCCATGCAAGGTGTCCGTGTCCTATTTCGCGGCGGCTGAGACCGCGCGAAGCCTTCGCCTCACCCGTAGAGAAGGGAGGGAAGTTGTAGTGCAGCACAAACTGCTCGGTACCCTGAACAAGCACCTCGTCGATAATCTTCTCGTCGAGTTTTGTTCCGAGTGTTACGGTAGCCAGCGCCTGTGTCTCACCGCGTGTGAAGAGCGCCGAACCGTGTGCGGCAGGCAGATAACCGGCCTCGCAGCAGATGGGGCGAATCTCGTCGGTGCGACGTCCGTCAAGACGCTTGCCTTCGTCGAGAATCATATTGCGCATGGCCTTCTTCTGCACGTCATCGTGGAAATATTTGTGGATAAGGGGAGCCTTCTCCACCAACTCCTCCTCCGTGAAACGCGAAGCAAACTCTGCCTCCAAAGCGTTGAACATATCCTCGCGCTCGTGCTTCATGGTGCCGCTCGTGGCAATAGCGTAAGCCTTGTCGTAAAGTTCGGCGATGATTGTCTGACGCAGTTCCTCGTCGTTGTTCTCGTGGCAGTATGTGCGTTTTACATCCTTGCCAAGTTCCTTCGAGAGTTCAATCTGAACGGCGCAGTGCTTCTTTATCTCTTCGTGAGCGAACTTTATGGCGCCGAGCATAACCTCCTCCGACACCTCTTTCATCTCGCCCTCGACCATAAGGATATTGTCGATGGTACCGCCGACCATAATGTCGAGGTCCACATCCTTCATCTGCGAGTATGCGGGGTTGATTACATATTCACCGCCTATGCGAGCCACGCGAACCTCGGAAATAGGACCGCCGAAAGGTATGTCCGATACGGCTAAAGCGGCCGATGCGGCCAGACCTGCCATTGCATCAGGCTGTATATCCTTGTCTGCCGAGATAAGCGTTACGGTTACATAGACCTCTGCGTGATAATCTGCCGGGAAGAGCGGGCGCAGCGCACGGTCTATAAGACGTGCCACCAGAATCTCACTGTCGTTGGCTTTGCCTTCGCGCTTCATGAAACCGCCCGGGTAGCGGCCGCAAGCGGCATACTTCTCTTTGTATTCAACCTGCAGAGGCATGAAATCTGTTCCTTCCTTTGCATCCTTTGCGGCAACAACCGTTGCCAACAGCATCGTATCGCCCTGGCGAACGACTACCGAGCCGTCAGCCTGCTTGGCGAGTTTGCCGGTCTCAATCGTAATCTCGCGACCGTCGCCGAGTACGATTGTCTTTTGTACCGGATGGTACAACTTGTTTTCTTCCATCATAATATTTTCGTCCGAATATAAAAGTGTCTATACATAAAATAATGCAGGCAAACCCTTTTGGGAGTGCCTGCATTGCTCTCTGCGTCTATTTACGCAGGTTGAGAGTCTTGACTATCGCACGATAGCGCTCGATGTCGATTCTCTTGAGGTACTCAAGCAGCTGACGACGCTTGCCGACCAGACGCAGCAGTGCGCGCTGTGTGCCGAAGTCATGTCTGTTGCTCTTGAGGTGTTCCGTAAGGTGGCTGATACGGTACGAAAACAACGCGATTTGGCTCTCGGGAGAACCGGTATCGGTGTTAGACTTTCCGTACTTGCCGAAAAGCTCCTGCTTTTTCTCTGCTGTTAAGTAAGCCATTGTTTAATAAATTTTATTAAGTTCCACTTCACGACGTATTCTCCTTACCGAATCACGCCGAAGCGTGGCGCAAAGGTATAAAATTATTTCTGAAAAAGAGTGTGTTCACTCAATTATTTTTGATGTTTGCCCGCGTACGTATGTTTTTGTATATTTGCGGTTGCCAAAACTCTGTTTTATGAAAAGATTTTCAACGCTTGCAGTGATTTCGGTTCTTCTGTGCATATCCTGCACGGGAACGAAAAAATATGTTACGGCCGACGGCATGATGATAGGTACCACATTCCACATCTGCGCCGAACTTGACGGCGTATCTTCAGCCGATATCCGGGCGGTTATGATGCATACGGACTCTGTGGCGAGAGCCTCCTACTCCATCTTCGACGAGGGGTCGCTCCTGAGCCGTATAAACCGCAACGAGACCGACTCGCTGGATGAGCATCTGATGCGCAACTTCGCCGTTGCAGATGATGTATGGGCAATATCGGGCGGCCGCTACGATATTACGGTCAAACCTCTCACCGAGGCATGGGGTTTTGCCGCCGGCAGGGGAGAGAGCAACCCCGATACCGATTCGCTGCTGCTCTTTGTCGGGCGGGACAAGTGGCATCTGGAGAACGGATGTGTGGTAAAGAGCGATGAGCGCGTGCAGTTTGACCTGAACTCCATTGCCAAGGGTTATACGGTTGATATGGCGGCGCTTGCGCTTGAGCGTATGGGGGCTGAAAACTATATAGTCGAGATAGGCGGCGAAGTGCGTTGTCGCGGCGTGAATCCGTCGGGCAGACCCTGGCGCGTAGGTGTCGATACGCCATACGAGGGCAATATGTCGCCCGGAGAGAGTATGTGCGGAACAGTATCTCTTCAGGACCGTGCTTTGGCGACGTCGGGAAACTACCGTCGTTTCCATATCGACGCTGACGGACGCAGGATTGTCCATACCATAGACCCTCGTACCGGACACGGAGCCGTTTCGCGTCTGTTGTCGGCTACGGTTGCCGCTGCGGATTGTACGACGGCCGATGCGCTGGCTACGATGTTTATGGTTGTGGGTGATGAGGAGGCTGTGCGTTTGGCCGTCTCCATGCGCGATTCGGTGCAGGTCTTCTTCGTCCTGGCGCCCGGTGAAGGCACGGATGAGGAGTATGAAATTTTCAGCACTATGGAGGAGTAAAAACTATGAAGACGCTTTTATTATACAATATCAAGGCGGGTCGCGGCAAGGCACACGACAATATCGGGAAGGTGGCGGATATATTCCGCTCGGCAGGTTACGATACCCGCTCGGAAGCCATCGATTTTGCGAAAAATCCTTTTGACGGATACGAGGATGTGCAGATGGTCGTTGTGGCCGGCGGCGACGGCACGCTAAACTATGTGGTGAACCGTATGAAGGAGCGCAAACTCGATATTGCTTTGGGCATTATTCCGTCGGGAACGGCCAACGACTTTGCCGGCGCTGTCGGTATGTCGCGCAATCCTCTCAAGGCTGCACGGCAGATTGTCGGCGGGTGTGAGAGGAGGCTCGACTGCGGATGCGTAAACGGACTCTACTTTGTAAATATATTCAGTTTCGGTCTCTTTACGACCACCTCGCAGCGTACACCCGACGAGCGCAAACGCAAGTGGGGAAAGTTGGCATATATATTCGAGGGCATACGCGAACTCCGCTCACTGCGTCCGCTGCCGCTGCACGTCTGCCACGATGGCGGCCAGACAGATATGGATGCTCTTATGGTGCTTGTGTTCAACGGCGAGACGGCCGGCGGTTTTCGTCTTGCCCGCACGGCCGACGTCCGCGACGGACTCTTCGACGGATTGATTCTCGAGCGGCGCAACCTCTTCTTGTCGTGCGTAAGTATGGTGCGGTACCTTTTGGGCGGACACCCTTCGTCGGTACACCATTTTCGCTCGCAGCATATAAGCATCGCAACCAGCGTCGAAAATGTACTTACCGATGTGGACGGTCAGCGTGGAGCGGAGTTCCCGCTCGATATAAGTTGCGTGGCAGGCAGTCTGCGGGTTATCTGTCCCGTCGCTGAGCGCTGAACGGTTTCGGTTGGCGGAGACCGTAGCGCGCATCGTTCTTAAGTTCCTCCTCAATGCGCAGCAGACGGTTGTATTTGGCAATACGGTCTGTGCGCGACAGCGACCCCGTCTTTATCTGTCCGGCATTGACCGCAACGGCGATATCGGCAATTATGGTATCTTCGGTCTCGCCCGAGCGGTGAGAGATGATTGTCGTATAGCCTGCACGCTGTGCCATCGCAATCGCATCGAGAGTCTCGGTAAGGGTTCCTATCTGATTTACCTTTATGAGGATGGAGTTGGCGCATCCGCGCTCTATACCCTTCTTTAGAAAATCGACATTCGTTACAAAGAGGTCGTCGCCGACCAACTGGCAGCGTTCTCCCGTGCGCTCTGTAAGCAGATGCCACCCCTCCCAGTCGTTCTCGGCCATGCCGTCCTCTATTGAGTCTACGGGATAGCGCTCGATGAGACGCATAAGATAGTCCGCCTGCCCTTCAGACGACATCCTGGCACCGTGTCCGCCCTCGAAGACGGAGTAATCGTATACGCCGCCTTTATAAAACTCCGATGAGGCGCAATCTATGGCTATGGTTATATCGTGTCCTGCATCGTATCCTGCTCGCTCGACGGCTTCGAGTATGGTTTCGATTGTCGCTTCGGAACCTCCGAGAGCGGCGGCGAAACCTCCCTCATCACCAACCGAGGTCGTCAGACCACGCTCGTGAAGCACCTTCTTCAGTTCGTGAAAGACCTCGGCTCCCATACGCAGTGCGTCGGAGAAACTCTTGGCGCCTATCGGACGTATCATAAACTCCTGAAAGGCTATCGGGGCATCGGAGTGCGCACCGCCGTTTACAATATTCATCATAGGTATCGGCAGTGTGCGGGCCGACGCTCCGCCGATATATCTGTATAACGGCATACGGCACAGGTCGGCTGCCGCGACGGCTGCTGCCAGTGATACGCCCAGAATGGCGTTTGCTCCGAGTTTCGATTTTGACGGTGTGCCGTCGAGGGCTATCATGGCGCGGTCTATGGCTGTCTGGTCGGTAACGCACATGCCGCAGAGCGAGGGCGCTATCACTTTGTTTACATTCTCGACGGCCTTTGTTACTCCTTTGCCGCCGTATCGGCGGCGGTCGCCGTCGCGCAGTTCGAGCGCTTCGTTTTCGCCTGTGGATGCTCCGCTGGGTACGGCTGCACGTCCGAACGCTCCCGAGGCGGTCGTAACATCTACCTCGACGGTAGGATTGCCGCGTGAGTCAAGTATCTCACGGGCGTGGATTTTAGATATTTTCATACGCTTAATTCTCTTTTGCGCCGAGCAACGGCAAAAACCGTGCAGAGAAAGAGCGTTTTTAGTTAGAGAATCGGGAGAGGCGCAGAAGCGTGCCGCAAACTGCTGAGGCAAATACAGCGTGCATTCGCGTGGCGAGGCTGCGGCGCTCACATCGCTTCGCGATGCTTTTGTGCCATAAAATTAAGGTAATGATGCCAAAACCTGTGTAAATCAGCGCATCAACAGCGATGAGTCGCCGTAAGAGAGGAAACGGAAACCGTTGTCGAGAGCATAGGCGTAGATACGCCGCCACTCATCGCCTATGTATGCCGATATCAGGAGCAGAAGCGTGGATTCGGGCTGGTGAAAATTGGTTATGATGTTATTAACGATGCGGAACTCGAATCCCGTCGGGGTAATCATTATGCGTGTCGAGGCCTTGAGATGTTCTGTATTGTTCCTCTCCATATAAGATATAAGGTCGTCAAGAGCATCGCCTCCGCTGTAGTCATGAGGTATTTCGTATGGCTCCCATTGTCCTACGGGGCTGCCTGTAATATCCTCTCCGCGACGTATGCGCCAGCCGAGGGCTGGCAGAGACTCGAGAGTACGCACCGAGGTGGTGCCGACGGCGGTTATCGAACCCAGATGCTCGCGCAGATTGCGCAGCGATGACAGCGCGACGTCGAAATGCTCGGTATGCATGGGATGCAGCGCGGCGTTCTGCTCCTTTACGGGCAGGAAGGTGCCTGCGCCGACGTGAAGCGTAACCTCCTCGAAGAGAAAACCTCTGTCACGCAGCGACCCGATAAGGGCGTCGGTGAAGTGCAGTCCTGCCGTAGGTGCCGCAACCGAACCCTCGAACTTTGAATATACGGTCTGATAGCGCGTATTGTCGCTCTCCTCGCTCTCGCGGTTGAGGTAGGGGGGTATTGGTATGCGTCCGAGGTATTCGAGCAGTTGCCCGAAGGTCATGTCGGCATTCCACGAGAAACGGACAATATGCTCTCTCGAACCGCGCTCTGCTATCTCGGCGCGAAGTTGCGCCGCCTGCCCGTTGTATTCGAAGTCGATATTGACAAATCCCTCTTTCCACTTTTTGAGATTGCCTACGATGCAACTCCAGCAGCACTCTCCTCTGACCGCAAAAGCGCGTTCATAGTCGGCAGGCGTATGCGGCTCAAGACAGAAGACCTCGATGCGCGCACCCGATGCCTTATGCATTATAAGCCGTGCGCGCACGACTTTGGTATTGTTGAATACCAACAGCGATTTTTGCGGCAACTGCTCTGCAAGGTCGCTGAATGTGGTATGAGATATCTCTCCCTTGCGATATACGAGCAGTTTGGATGCGCTGCGGTCCTCGAGCGGGAACTTCGCTATACGCTCGTCGGGCAGGTCGTAACGGTAATCTCCTATGTCGATATGACGCTCCATAACCGCCGCAAAGGTAAGAAATATTTTTTGTAAATATGACTCTCGGATTACTCGACGCGCGCGTATACTTGCGCCGTCCTCGCGCTGCTGTATACCTGCATAAAGTGGCACAGACCCTCATCGGTGGTGCAGGGGTAGGAGAAATGCTCCACGCTCATGTTGTCGCGTCCCTGACCGCCGTAAGTCTCATCGTCGGTCGAGAGGATAAGCCTGTACTTGCCCGCCTCTCTTACACGAACGGCATAGTCGGGCAGCGACTGCCCGGTGTGCCAGTTGAAGACAAACAGAAGACCTCCGCGCTCGAAGACAAGCGTCTTGCGCTCCTCGTCCATCTGCAAAAGATAGGGATAGAACTCGTGCAGCACTCCATTTCTGCGCAGAAGGGCTGTCATAGCCTTGTCGAAGGCTCCAAGTTGCGAATATTTGAGAAATCCGTTGTCGGCAAGCGACCACAGGCGGCGGGCATGGGCATAACTCCAGCCGTTGCCCTCTCTCGGAAAATCTATCCACTCGGGGTGGCCGAACTCGTTGCCCATAAAGTTGAGATAGGCGTTGCCGCCGGCGGCTGCCGTCATCAGACGTATCATCTTATGCAGCGCCATGCCTCGGTCTACGACAATATTGTGAACCGAACGGTCCATTGAAAAGTACATCTCCTTGTCCATCAGCCGGAAAGCGATTGTCTTGTCGCCCACGAGCGCCTGGTCGTGCGACTCGGCATATGCGACGGTCCTGACGTCAGGCAGACGCTCTGTCATCACACTCCATATCTCTCCAATGCTCCACTGCTCGTCGGGTACATCTTTCAGCAGGCGTATCCAGAAGTCGGGTATGGCCATACCCAGACGGTAGTCGAACCCTGCGCCGCCATCCTCGACAGGAGAACACAAGGCAGGCATACCGCTAACATCCTCGGCTATGGTCAGCGCCGAGGGGTTGAGGTCATGTATAAGACGGTTGGCGAGCGTAAGATAGGCTATGGCATCCTCGTCCGCACCGCTGCCGAAGAAATCCTCACGCGAGGACATCGGTCCGTAGCCGTGATGATGCCATATCATAGAAGTTACACCGTCAAAACGGAACCCGTCGAAACGGTATTCATCCATCCAGTACTTTATGTTCGAGAGCAGAAAGTGCCGCACCTGCTGCTTCCCGTAGTCGAATATCCGCGAATCCCATTGTCGATGATAGCCTGCATCGCCCTCCTTGGAGTAGAGGTGGTCGCTGCCGTCGAGACGGTATATGCCCTCGTTCTCATTCTTGACGTAGTGGGCGTGTACCAAATCCATAATGACGGCGATACCCATCGTGTGAGCCTTGTTTATAAGGTATTTCAACTCCTCGGGCGTGCCGAAACGCGACGAGGGTGCGAAGAGGCTCGATACGTGATAACCGAATGAGCCGTAATAGGGATGTTCGGCGACAGCCATAAGTTGCACGGCGTTGTAGCCGTCGTCTTTAACCCTCGGCAGAATGTTGTCGGCAAACTCGACGTAGGTGCCTACGCCCTCTCTCTCCTGTGCCATGCCGACGTGCGCCTCATATATAAAAACACCCTCTTTGAGCGCCTCGGAGGCATCGAACGAACTCCATACAAATGGTTTTTCGGTGAGGAACTGCGCAGTAAAGTTCTTTGTATCATCATCCTGCACGACACGACGCGCATAGGCGGGTATGCGGTCGCGCCAGCCGTTGTCTCCGTGAACGTGTATTTTGTACAGCGAGCCGTCCGTAAGGCGGTCGGCATACATGGCGTCAGGCAGGAAAATGCTCCACACGCCGTCGCAACCCTTGTCAAGGCGCAGTTGTGTGCGCTGCCAGTTGTTGAAGTCGCCGAAGATGTAGACATCGTGCGCCTCTGGCAGCCACTCTCTGAACCACCATCCCTGCAAGTCGTCATCCCTCTGCCAACCGAACCAGCGATAGCCGTTGGCATAGTCCGCAAGCGACCCTGAAGCCTTTTCAGCCTCGGCGAGCAGTGCGAGATAACGGTTGTGTCGGCGTGCGAGAACGTCGGACACCGGTTTCAGCCACTCATCACGCTCGACTACCCGTAATAGTTCATTCGTTCGCTCTGACATAAAGTGTTTTGCATTTGATTCCGAAAAATACGAAATTTTTCGTATATTTGCACATAAAATATAAAAATTAAACTCTAAACTGCTATGTTCAAAGGACAACCCAAAGGTCTGTATGCCCTTGCCCTTGCCAACACCGGCGAGCGCTTCGGATACTATACCATGCTCGCAGTCTTTGTCTTTTTTCTGCGTGCTAATTTCGGACTCGACGCCGGCGTTGCCGGTCTGATTTACAGCGGCTTTCTCGGTCTGGTCTACTTTCTGCCAATCTTCGGCGGCATGATGGCCGACAAGTTCGGCTTCGGCAAGATGGTAACCATCGGTATCATTATTATGTTCCTCGGATACTTCCTGCTGTCCATTCCGCTCGGCGGCGGCGGTCTCGCATTGACCGTGATGCTTATGTCGCTGCTTCTGATAAGTTTCGGAACGGGTATGTTCAAGGGTAACCTCCAGGTTATGGTCGGCGACCTCTACAACGACCCTCGCTATGCAGCCAAACGCGATTCGGGCTTCTCGCTCTTCTATATGGCAATCAATATAGGCGCTCTTTTCGCACCTTCGGCTGCTGTCGGAATCAAAAAATGGGCCGAAGAGAGCCTCGGATTTGCGGGTAATGACGCATACCACTTCTCATTTGCCGTAGCGTGCCTTTCGCTTATAGTATCCATATTGATATACTACATCTTCCGCCGCACCTTCCGCCACGTTGAGGGAGGTACGCGCAAGAGTGCCGAAGCCGAGACGGCAGCGGAACTCTCGCCTTCGGAGACAAGAAGCCGTATCGTGGCCCTCGTACTCGTTATGGCGGTGGTGATATTCTTCTGGATGGCATTCCACCAGAACGGACTTACGCTTAATTATTTCGCCAATGAGTTCACGCAGCGAAGCACGGAGGGTGTTGCAAGTATGCCTTTCAATGTCTGGAATCTCGTTGCGGTGATAGCTATCGTCTACGCTCTTTTCTCTATCCCGGGCAGCTCGGCAAAGAACAAAGGCATATGCTGCGGAGTCGTTGCTCTCGCGTCGGCATTCATATTCTGGCAGTACACGCGTCTGCACGGCAGCATCGAACTCAGCGCACCTATTTTCCAGCAGTTCAATCCCTTCTACGTCGTGGCGCTGACACCAGTGTCGATGGCTATATTTGCATCCTTGGCCAAGAGAGGCAAAGAGCCTTCGGCACCGCGCAAGATTGCATACGGTATGCTTGTGGCTGCTGTGGCTTTCGGTGTTATGGCCTTTGCTTCAAAAGACCTCAATACGCCTAACCGACAGGAGATTTTACGCGAGAATGCAGGTGTGAATGCCGCTGATGCAAAGTACAGGGGCGAACTTGCGGATTTGCGTGCGGAACTGGAGCAGAATAAGATAACATCGTTGCAGTATGACAGCGAGGTTGCCCGCATACGAACCGCCGTAGACTCTGTGGCTCAAGTATATATCCCCCAGGAGGATAAAGACAGAAAAGCGTGGAAAGACAACGATGAGACAGTAGTGAATTACAGAGCCAAGATTGAGCTTCTGCGCAGTGATGTGCAGTCGCTTGCCGAATCACTCGGACAGGATAGGGTGTCGGACGACGTATCCGCTCCCGTTGTTGCACCGGAGGGTGAGACAGAGGTTCTGTCTGCCGACGCTGAAACAAGTGTCGTAATCGAAACTCAGGTCGGCGATACGCAGTCATCGGCTGATGCAGCGGAGGAGCAGGCGATTGCAGAGGCTGCCGGCGAGACACTTGTATCTCCATACTGGCTTATAATGGTATATCTTATACTGACCTTCGGCGAACTGCTGCTCTCACCGATGGGAATATCGTTCGTGTCGAAGGTTGCACCTCCCAAATACAAGGGTATGATGATGGGTCTGTGGTTCGCCGCTACGGCCATAGGCAACTTCCTCGTGCAGGTAGGCGGACACCTGTGGGGCGGATTGCCGTTGTGGGTCGTATGGGGTGTATTCCTCGTGCTGTGCGTCATCTCGGCACTCATTATGTTCTCTATGATGAAGCGCCTCGAAGCGGCAACGAACAACGCATAATGAACATATATAAATAGATAATAGAGAGCGTATATTTATTATTAAGCCGCCCTGCAACGAGGGCGGCTTTTTTGTATCATTTTTTTTTGCCGCGCCATACCCCCACCTTGGGGCGCGGCGGCACCTCGTTAAAAGCCATTCGGCTTTTTTCGTTACGCTTGGCACAAAAAAAGGAGAGGCTTTTGCCTCCCCTCCCCTTAAAGATTAACTTTCGTCAGCATCGAAGCGTCTCGCCGAGAATCGCATCGAGGAAAAACAGTTCGTGGTCTCCTCTGATAACTTCGCTCAACATCAACTCTTCATCATCGGCTGACAGTAATGCTTTCTCACAGAAATCGCAGTTTTCATCCATAGGCAGATTCGTTTTTTTGTTCGCACTCTTAAAACGGCTGCCCGGGATACTTTATTGTGCTGCGGCTAACATAAAGCCGCATTTTCTTCCTTTATCATCTTTCGGAGGTTGATAAGAGCGTATCTCATACGACCTAAAGCGGTGTTTATACCCACTCCGGTCTGCTCTGCTATCTCTTTGAACGACAGGTTGCTGTAATATCTGAGTTTAACCACTTGCCGCTGTTCTTCGGGCAGTCGTTCTATGAGAGTTCGCAACTGGCTCTCGGTCTGCTCCATTGCGATATGGTCTTCGACTGTAGGCTCTGCGAAACGCATCGTTCCCAGAATGTCGTAACCGGCATCGGACTCATTCACCTGGCGTATCTGTTTGCGCGCCCTGAAATAGTCTATAACCTGATTGTGGGCTATACGCAATATCCATGACAAAAATTTGCCGTTGTCGGAGTATCGACCCTCGTCGATAGTACGCACCGCTTTGATAAAGGTTTCCTGAAATATATCATCGGCAACGTCGTTGTCTTTGACCATCATTCGGATATAGTCCCGAACACGTCGGCTGTGGCGTTCGATGAGTTGGGAAATGGCACTCTTGTTGCCCTGCAGATATCTGCTAAGCAATACCTGATCACTCAATACTTGAACGTTCATACTCTTTTACTGTTGAAAATGTTAAAGAGCAGAAAATGTTTCGATAGGCGAACAGTTTTAAGTGTTAATATTAAGTATTCTGACTGCAAGATACGAACTTATTTCCAAAAAAACAAATACCGCATACAGGCAGTCTTGTACGAAAAAGAGGCAAAATGTGTGCCATATCGGCCCGCAAGCCGCGCAATACGGCATTTTGCAGATAATAATTGTCGATATTTGCCGATTTTTATTTTGCTTCAGCATCTGCCGAGGCCTCGCAGTATGCACATCGCAGGGTGCCGTTCTCGTCGCGATGGAAAAGAGGGGCTACATCCTCGGTGGCTGTGATGCATACCGGATTGGAGCAGTGCATGGCTTCGCATCTGCATCCATTTTCGTGCTGTTGTGCCGCCGCAGGTTTCATCGTTGCGTCCGCCTCCTCCAGCAACTTGCAGATAAGAGCCATACGTACAAACTTGCCGTTCTCCACCTGACGGAAATAGGCTGCCCTCGGGTCGCTGTCCACACTCTGTGTAATCTCGTTCACGCGCGGCAGAGGATGAAGCACGACCATATCGCTCTTGGCTGACGACAATTTCTCGGGCGTAAGAATATAGGTGTCGCGCAGACGCTCGAACTGCGCCTCATCGGTAAAACGCTCCTTCTGCACACGTGTCATATAGAGAACGTCGAGTCGGGGCATAACCTCTTCCATAGTGCGCACCTCGCTGACAGGCATATTGTGCCGCTCACAGACGTTATGGAGTATATATTCGGGCAGCCTCAACTCTTCGGGCGATATGAGTACGACCTCGATGCCGCTGTGGCGCGAGAGCGCTCTGAGCAAGGAGTGTACCGTACGACCGTAGCGCAAATCGCCGCAGAATCCTATGGTGAGATTGTCGATGCGTCCCTTCTCGCGACGTATCGTAAGCAGGTCTGTGAGTGTCTGCGTAGGGTGTGCGTGGCTGCCGTCGCCGGCATTTATCACCGGCACCGTCGCATAGTGCGAAGCCGCCAGCGGCGCCCCCTCCTTAAAGTGGCGCATGGCTATTATATCGGCAAAGCAACTTACCACGCGTACGGTGTCTGTTACCGTCTCGCCCTTCGATACCGACGACGAGGCTGCATCGGCAAAACCCAATACATTGCCGCCAAGTTCCATCATAGCAGCCGTGAAACTCAACCGGGTGCGTGTACTCGGCTCATAGAATAGTGTGGCGAGTTTTCGTCCGCGACACTTTTCGCGATAGGCATCGCGGTGCGATATGATATCCAGTGCAAGTTCTATTACGGCGCTCTCCTCTGCGAGCGAGAGGTCTGACGAGTCAATCAGGTGCTTCATATATCTGCGGGTTTGTCGGTTTGTTGGTTTGTCGGTTTGTTGGTTTGTCGGTTTGTCGGTTTGTCAGGATGTTGGCGGTTATCTCTTTATCCAACTCTCGTCCGAGGGGTTTTCTCTAAAGGCGAGCAGTTGCTCCCGCTGCTCGGTGCGTATATATCCCTCCTCTGCGGCTACATCTACAAGCGTATCGAAATCGCACAGCGATATGTTCTTTACCCCGGCCTCTGCGAGCCGTTCAAGACCCCGTTTCATGCCGTAGGTGAAGATACTCACGATGCCAAGGACCTCTGCACCCGCTTCGCGCAACGCCTCGACTGTATCGATGCTGCTGCCGCCGGTCGATATAAGGTCCTCGACCACGACGCACTTCTGACCCTTGCCAAGACGACCCTCGATACGGTTGCCGCGACCGTGATCCTTCGCTCCGCTGCGGACATAACCCATAGGCAGCGAGAGCAGGTGAGCCGTTATGGCCGCATGGGCTATGCCTGCGGTGGCAGTACCCATAAGCACCTCGCAGTCAGGATAGTTCTCGCGCACCAACTGCGCAAGGGCATTCTCTATATCGGTGCGTACCGTAACATCCGAAAGTGTCAGACGGTTGTCGCAGTATATGGGGCTTTTAATGCCGCTGGCCCAGGTGAAAGGCTCCTCGGGACGCAGAAATACGGCTCCCGTCGCAAGCAGATGTTTCGCGATTGTTCGTTTCATATTCAAATGCTCATTTTTGCACAAAACAAAATAGTGTAAATAAAAATAAATATATAAATATAAAAAATATAGACGGTTATTGTGTTTTTAGGGATGCAAGACGATTATTAAAGTTGCAAGAAGTCGGACAGGCAGCGGCGGTATGCCTGTACGGGGTCTGTGGCAGCCGTTATGGGACGTCCCACGACGATGAAATCCGAACCGAGTTCGCGTGCCATTGCCGGCGAGGCTGTACGCGACTGGTCGTCTGCCGTGCTGTCGGTGAATCTCACGCCCGGGGTTACGGTCAGGAATGTCTCTCCGCAGGCGTCTTTGATGGCCGAGGCTTCGAGCGGTGAGCATACCACGCCGTCGAGACCTGCTGCGCGTGCGTTCATGGCGTAGCGGGTTATGCAGTCGCCTATGGAGGTGTCGATAAGCAGTTCGCTGCGCATAGTATCTTCACTTGTCGAGGTGAGTTGCGTTACGGCGACTATAAGCGGTCGTGTGCCGTCCTCGCGTGTGGCACCTTCTACGGCAGCGCGCATCATGGCTGCCGTACCTGCAGCGTGTACGTTGCACATATCTATATCGAGGTGCGAGAGAACGCTCATCGTGCGTCTGACGGTATTGGGTATGTCGTGCAACTTAAGGTCGAGGAATATGCGGTGGCCTCTTCGCTTGAGTTCGCGCACGGCCTCGGCACCCTCGCCATAGTACAACTCCATACCAATCTTCAAAAATGGTTTCTCGTCGGTGAAAAGGTCTAAAAATTGAGTTGTCTGCCTCAGCGTGGGAAAGTCGCACGCTACTATTACATCGCGTTGTATCATTATCTGTCTGGGTTTAGTGCTGCTCCTGTTATATCTGCAAGGCGCTCTATGCCGAGACGTTTCATCTCTTCGGGCAGCGCCTCTATAATATCCTTGCAGGCAAAGGGGTTTCGCAGGTTTTCCGCTCCCACCTCGACGGCCGTCGCGCCTGCCATCATCATCTCTATCACATCGCGGGCCGAGGCGACACCTCCGCACCCTATTACAGGCACCTTGCATACCTGCGCCACGCTCCACACGGCACGCAGCGCTCTGGGGAAGATGGCCGCTCCCGAAAGCCCTCCCGTAGGCATAGCCGTTACGGGACGTCGGGTCGATACGTTAATGCGCATTGCTGGAACGGTGTTTATAAGACACAATCCGTCCGCACCCTCATCTTCGCAGGCACGCGCAATCTCCGCTATATCGGTTACGGCAGGCGTAAGTTTCATATAGACCGGCTTCGATGTCGCCTGCTTCACGGCGCGCGTAACAGCGGCTGCGTGGTCGGGTGAAGTACCGAAACTCATGCCTCCGCCATGCACGTTGGGACAACTTATGTTAACCTCTATTATCTCAACCTGCTCCTCTGCATCCATACGCTCGCAGCAGTAGCGGTAGTCGTCTATGGAGAAGCCGCTTATGTTGGCTATAATCGGTTTGCGGAAGTGCCGGCGCAACCAAGGCAACTCCTCAGATATAACTTTGTCTATACCCGGATTTTGCAGACCGACGCAGTTTATAAGTCCGCCGCTGCACTCGGCTATGCGCGGCGACGGGTTGCCTATTCGCTCCTCGCGCGTGGTACCCTTGAACGACAGTGCGCCCAAAATATTCAAATCGTAAAACTCCGACATCTCGCGTCCGTAACCGAAAGTGCCGCTGGCCGGTATAACGGGATTGTCGAGCCTTATGCCGCTCAAGATTACTGAAGTGTCTGCCATAATATCTCCTCCTTGTATAATACAGGGCCTTCCTTGCATATTCTCTTTGCGCCGGATGCGGTTTTGCAGGTGCATCCCATGCAGGCACCGAAACCGCAACCCATACGCTCCTCAAACGAGTATTGTCCGCCGCATCGCGTCGCCTCGCACACAGCACGCATCATCGGCAGCGGGCCGCAAGCATATACATAGTCAAAATCGAGGTGCGGCAGGATATCGGTAACGAATCCCTTTGCACCGTGCGAGCCGTCCATCGTAGCGATATGCACCTCTGCTCCGAGAGCCTCCAAATCCTCCTTGAGAACAATATCATCCGCCGTATTGAATCCAAGTACGGCCTGAACCCTCTTGCCTTCGGCGATAAGTCGTCGTGCCAGTTCCGGAAGCGGAGCCGTACCCACGCCGCCGCCGGCGAGCAGCGGTTTGAGGCTGTCGGCCTCGGGCTTAAAGCCGTTGCCCAGACCTGTCAGCACGTCAAGCCTCATACCTGCACTCATACGGCTCATAATCTCCGTACCGCGACCCGCAATCTTGTAGACTATCGTCAGCGAATCGTCGTGCAGCATACTTACCGATATGGGACGCCGAAGATAGCACCCATCGACGGCTATATTTACGAACTGTCCGGCAGCCGTTACGGCACTCATATCTCCTGCGAGCCGCATACGCCAAATGGAACGCGCTATCGGCTCGTTGCTTACAATCTCGTATATATCTCTCTTGCTCATACTACTCTCTCTACTCGCCGTCGATAGTCGATACGCCGAGCGTTATCTCCTCCAGAACATCAAGCAATACTCGTACCGTCTCGAGTGCCGTGAATACCGTAATATTGTTCTCTACTGCCGTACTGCGTATCTCAAAGCCATCCAAACGTGTGTTGTGTCGGTCGGTGTCTATGGTGTTTATGACATATGTTACGTGTCCCTGGCGCAGTGTACGCAATATATCGTCGCTGCCCTCGCTCAGTTTGCGGCGCAGGCGTGTGCGTATACCGTGCTGACGCAGATAGTCCGCCGTGCCGGAGGTAGCCTCTATGTTGAAGCCCAGGTCATAGAATCTGCGGGCGATATCCAATGCGGCAGGCTTGTCTGTATCGGCTACCGTGAGCAGTACTGTGCCGTAGTTCGATACGGTTGTCCCCGACGACTGAAGAGCCTTGTACAGCGCGCGCGTGAGGGATTTATCGTAGCCTATGGCCTCGCCCGTAGACTTCATCTCGGGCGACAGGTAGGAGTCCGTGCCGCGAATCTTCGAGAAGGAGAATGCGGGAGCCTTTACGAACCACCGTTTGCGGTCCGGTGGCAGAACCTCGGTTATACCCTGCTGCGAGAGCGACTGCCCGAGCATGACACGTGTGGCGATATCGGCCAGCGGAACACGCGTAGCCTTGGAGATAAAGGGTACGGTGCGTGAGGAGCGGGGATTGACCTCGATAACGTATACTCTCTCATTCTCATCGCAGATAAACTGTATGTTGTACAACCCTTCGACACCTATGCCTATGCCGAGACGTACCGTATAGTCCACAATCTTCTGTCGCACGCTGTCGCTGACGCTGAAGGTGGGGTAGACGCTTATACTGTCGCCCGAGTGTATGCCCGTCTTCTCGACATGTTCCATTATGCCGGCTATAAAGACCTGCTTCCCGTCGCATACGGCATCTATTTCGAGTTCCTTGCCGATGATATACTTATCCACAAGTACCGGCGAGTTCTCGTTAATCTCGACCGCCGTGCGCATATAGTGGCGCAGCATATCTTCATTCGACACTATCTGCATTGCGCGCCCTCCGAGAACGTAACTCGGACGCACCAGAACCGGATAGCCTATGCGTGTTGCCGCAGCCACACCATCTTCGACTGTCGTTACGGCTTCGGCCTCCGGCTGCGGTATGCCGAGTTGCGATAGTATGCGCTCGAAGCGCCCTCTGTCCTCGGCGTTGCGTATGGCCTCGATGCCGGTACCTATAATCTTCACGCCGCGTGCCGCGAGCGGCTCGGCGAGATTGACTGCCGTCTGTCCTCCGAGCGACACTATAACGCCGTCGGGCTGCTCGAGGTGTACGATGTTCATCACATCCTCTGCCGTCAGCGGCTCAAAGTAGAGTTTGTCGCCAGTAGTGTAATCGGTCGAGACTGTCTCGGGGTTGTTATTCACTATGACAGCCTCGATGCCCTCCTCGCGCAGGGTGCGTATGGCTCTTACCGTCGAGTAATCGAACTCTATGCCCTGACCGATGCGTATCGGTCCCGAACCGATGACAAGTACCTTGCGGCGCTCGCTGCGCTGCGATTCGTTCTCATTCTCATAGGTCGAGTAAAAATACGGCACGTCGGAGGCAAACTCTCCGGCACAGGTGTCTATCATCTTGTATGAGGGGAATATGCCATTGCGCTCGCGCATACGGTACACATCGTCCTCGGAGCAGTGCCACAGAATACCTATATACTTGTCCGAGAACCCTGTGCGCTTGGCGTCGCGAAGCGTCTCGACATCCATAGGCTGCGTAGCTACAAGGCTCTCGGTCTCGACAATGCCGCGTATCTTCTCGAGGAAGAAGAGGTCTATGCGCGTGGCGGTATGTATTATCGTCGGGTCTACACCGCCTCTCAGCAGTTGGGCTATGGCGTAAAGGCGGTCGTCGCGACCCTCACGCACATAGTCGAGCATCTGCTCGTCGGACATCGTATCGAAACGCTTGTGGTGTATATGGCATACGCCTGTCTCGAGTGAGCGCACCGACTTGAGAAGACTCTCCTCAAAGGTGCGTCCTATGCCCATAACCTCGCCTGTGGCTTTCATCTGCGTACCGAGGCGGTTCGAGGCGTCGGCGAATTTGTCGAAGGGGAAGCGGGCTATCTTTGTTACCACATAGTCCAAAGCAGGCTCGAAGCAGGCGGGTGTGCCGGCGATGCGTATCTCGTCGAGGGTCATGCCGACGGCGATTTTTGCGCTTACGCGCGCTATGGGGTAGCCGGTAGCCTTGCTCGCAAGTGCCGAGGAGCGCGATACACGCGGATTGACCTCGATTACATAGTATTCAAACGATAGGGGGTTGAGCGCAAACTGAACATTGCATCCGCCTTCGATTTTCAAGGCGCGTATTATCTTCAGCGCGCTGTCTCTCAGCAGTTGATACTCCTTGTTGGAGAGTGTCTGACTCGGGGCTACGACAATGGAGTCGCCGGTATGCACTCCGACAGGGTCGATATTCTCCATATTGCATACCGCGATGGCCGTATCGGCTGCATCGCGTATCACCTCGTACTCAATCTCCTTGAAGCCCTTGATACTCTTCTCGACAAGCACCTGACGTGCCGGCGAGAGCGACAGTGCCGTGCGCATCTGCTCGGCGCACTGCTCGTCATTGTCGGC
The DNA here is from genome assembly GCA_022511295.1 of Alistipes sp. GTDB lineage: Bacteria > Bacteroidota > Bacteroidia > Bacteroidales > Rikenellaceae > Alistipes. The sequence continues at coordinate 58,922 of JAFLRT010000001.1, forward strand.
AAAACCGCCGCCGGTGCCGCCCAAAGTGAATGCCGGACGAAGTATTACAGGATAACCTATTCTGCGTGCTATGGATACGCCCTCCTCGACCGTCGATGCGACCTGGGACGGTAGTACCGGCTCACCTATCTGTTCGCACAGCGCCTTGAACTTTTCGCGGTCTTCGGCCCTCTCGATACTCTCGAAATCGGTGCCTAAAATCTCTACCTGACACTCACGCAGTATGCCCTTGCGTGCCAGTTGCACCGCAAGGTTAAGTCCGGTCTGACCACCTAATGTGGGTACTATGGCATCGGGACGCTCATAGCGTACTATTTTGGCGACATACTCCAAGGTGAGCGGTTCCATATATACCTTGTCGGCGACATCCGTATCGGTCATAACCGTTGCAGGGTTGGAGTTTACAAGCACAACCTCATACCCCTCCTCCTTGAGTGCCAGGCAGGCCTGCGTACCGGCATAGTCGAACTCGGCAGCCTGACCTATGACTATCGGTCCGGAACCGATGACCATTATCTTGTGTATATCCTCTCTCTTACTCATACTGCTGCTCCTCCATCAGTTTTATAAATTTGTCGAACAGATACATACTGTCCTGCGGTCCGGGTGCGCTCTCCGGGTGGTACTGCACCGAAAAGACACGCTCCCTGCGGCACTCCAGACCCTCTACCGTGCCGTCCAGAAGGTTTATGTGCGTTACGCGCAGCGGCGTTGCCGTAACCGAAGCGGCTGCAACGGCGAAATTGTGATTCTGACTCGTTATCTCCACTCTGCCCGTATCGAGATTCTTCACAGGATGGTTTCCGCCGTGATGACCGAACCTCAGACGCTCGATACATGCACCGTAGGCTGTGGCTATGATATGATGACCCATACAGATGCCGAACATCGGAACATTGCCTCTGAGCCTGTTTACCGTCTCGACCACCGCTCCCAAATCCGATGGGTCGCCAGGGCCGTTGGATATAAGCACTCCCGAGGGGCGGAAACTCATTATCTCCTCGGCAGACGTGTCGTATGGCACCACCGTTACATTGCAGCCCTTGTGGTTGAGGCAGCGCACGATATTGTGTTTTATGCCGCAGTCTATGGCTACAACAGTATATCTGTGGTCGGGGGTACACGAAATCCATCTCTTGCGGCAACTGACACGCGCCACATGGTCGTGCGGCATAGCGTATGAGCGAAGACGCTCCAAAGCGCTCTCTTTGGGGGTTGAGATATCTGTCAGCAGTGCGTTGCGAACGACACCTTCGCGCAGCGTGCGTATAAGCGCCCTCGTATCTATGCCCGATATGCCCGGGATGTGCATCTCCTCCATCATCTCACCCAGCGTCAGCGCACTGCGGAAGTTGCTCGGTGTGGAGTTGTATTCGCGGACCACAAGACCTCCTATATTTGGGAATTTGGTCTCGTAGTCATCGCCTGCGATACCATAGTTGCCTATAAGAGGGTAGGCCATAACTATCATCTGGTCCGTATACGACGGGTCTGATATTATCTCCTGATAACCCACCGTCGAGGTGTTGAAGACCAGTTCGCACAGACTTTCGCGGTCGGCGCCGAAACCGTAACCCCGAAGTTCCTCTCCACTGTCCAAGACCAATTTTTTGTCGAAAGGTTTCATATATCGTTGAACTATTTCGTTTCCGTGTTTAATAATGTGGCATCGCAGTATGCCGTCTCTCCCTCCGAGATGGTCAGCATACAACGTCCGAAGACCTTACGACCCTCGAATGGCGTTGCCCTGCCTGCAGACAGAAACTCATCGGAGCGGATGGCGTACTCTCTGTCGAGGTCGAAAACGGCAATATCTGCCGCCATGCCCTCTCTCATACCTCCTCCGAGTGAGAATCTGCGTCGCGGTGCATAGCACATCAACTCCATGAGCCGCTCCATACTCATCCTGCCGCTGCGTACAAACTCGGTATAGAGCAGTGGGAATGATGTCTCAAGCCCGACGATGCCGAAGGCGCTGCCTTCAAGTCCGCGCGACTTCTCGGCGGCGCTGTGAGGTGCGTGGTCGGTGGCAATCATATCTATCGTGCCGTCCATAATGCCTGCAACAAGTGCTTCGCGGTCGCGTGCCGAGCGCAGCGGAGGGTTCATCTTGAATCGTCCGTCATCCTGCAAATCATCGTCGCAAAGCAGCAGGTAATGGGGTGCCGTCTCGCATGTTACATCCACACCGCGAGCCTTGGCTCGACGTATCAACTCGACACTTTCCGCCGTCGATACATGGCATACGTGATAGCGGCAACCGCACTCCTCGGCCAACGCTATATCGCGCTCCACCTGCCGCCATTCGCTCTCGGAGCATATTCCGCGCAGATTGTTCCGGCGGGCGTAGTCGCCGTCGTGTATACATCCGCCGTTTACGAGGCTCTCGTCCTCGCAGTGAGCGGCGATGACGGCTCCGCAGCGGGCTGCGGTCTGCATGGCTTGCTTCATAACCGTCCGGTCTTTTACGCCGCAGCCGTCATCTGAAAAGCCTGCTGCATACGGGGACAGTCTCTCTATATCGACAACATCGCCATATCCCTTGCGACCGTGTGTAATGGAGGCGTATGGCATAACTTTAATCACGGCGTCGCGCGCAATTATATTCTGCTGCACGGCGAGGTTCTCCATAGAGTCGGGTACGGGGTCGAGATTGGGCATTGAACAGATGGTTGTGAAGCCTCCGTGTGCTGCCGCACGTGTCCCCGAGGCTATGGTCTCCTTGTATGAGAAACCGGGTTCGCGAAGATGCACATGGACATCGGCCAGTCCGCAGAATACGTGCAGCCCCCCGAGGTCAAAGAGCCGTGCAGAGCCGTATGCAGTCAGATTGTCTGCTATAGTTGCTATGCGTCCGTCTTCGATAAGTATATCTGCCGTGCGGCAGGAGCCATCATCCATATGCACCATACCGCCCTTGAGCAACAATCTTCCGCTATCCATACCTTGCATCCTTGCAGCAAAAAAAAGGGCGACCGAAAAACGGCCACCCTAAAACCCCTTAAAAAAACAATAATTGCAGAACGAACATTTGAACCGACAATGTCGCCGGATATGATGCGACCGACACTGAAGCCGGTCTGTTATGACCTGTCGCAACCATACTGTTCACTCTGCTGTGTGCAAAGATAAGAAAAATATCGTCAATATCTGAAAAAAAAACATTACATTTGCGCTGTTATGGAAAACTTCATTGTCAGTGCAAGAAAATACCGCCCTGCGACCTTTGCTTCTGTTGTCGGGCAAAAGCACATAACATCCACGCTCAAGAATGCGATAGAGCGTGGACAGTTGGCTCACGCATACCTTTTTTGCGGTCCGCGAGGCGTGGGAAAGACCACCTGCGCACGTATTTTCGCCAAGTCTATCAACTGTCTCGACCCCAAGGGTGCCGAGGCGTGCAATGAGTGCGAATCGTGCCGCACTTTCAATGAGAACCGCTCGCTCAATATCCACGAGTTGGACGCTGCGTCGAACAACTCGGTAGACGATATACGCAACCTTATAGACCAGGTGAGGGTAATCCCCCAGGTAGGTCGCTATTCGGTCTTTATCATCGACGAGGTGCATATGCTCTCGCAGCAGGCATTCAACGCCTTCCTCAAAACCCTCGAGGAGCCGCCCGCACACGCCATATTCATCCTCGCAACGACCGAGAAACACAAAATAATACCCACAATCCTCTCGCGCTGCCAGATATACGATTTTAACCGTATAAAGGTGGAAGATGCCGTAGACTATCTGAAATATATCGCCGGAGAGGAGGGCGTAACCTATGATGAGGAGTCGCTCAATCTCATTGCACGCAAGGCCGACGGAGGTATGCGCGACGCTCTGTCCATGTTCGACAAGGCCGTATCGTTCTGCGGTGCGGATTTGCGTTTCAAGGATGTGGCACAGACGCTTAACGTACTCGACTACGACACCTACTTCAGAATTACCGATACGCTTCTTGCAGGCGACTATATCACTGCGCTGTTAGAGTTCGACCGTGTACTCTCGGACGGCTTCTCGGGGCAGATATTTATGGCTGGTCTGTGTCAGCACATGCGCGACCTGCTGCTTGCCCGAGGCTCGGCCGCCTCGCTTATAGAACTTACGGGTGCGCTGCTCGACCGCTATCGTGAGCAGGCTGCTAAATGCGACCCCGAGTTCCTCTTCGGTGCGATAAATATTCTCACCGAGGCGGACGGACGAATACGGCAGGCATCATCACAACGTCTGACGGTTGAACTGGGGCTGATGAAAATCGCGGCTTTGGGTCAAAAAAAAAATGACTCCGCGCTGACAGAGGGGGCGTTAAGGATGCAGCCGGCAGAGCAGTATCCTCTCCCCGACCTAAATCAAAAACCGACGCAAGTTAAAACACCGGCGCCGGCACAAGCACAAATATCGGCGCCAACACAAGCACCGCTATCCGCATCTGCATCCGCGCCTGTATCCGCGCCTGCTCCGGCGTCAAAACCGGTGGCTGAACCTGCGCCTGCGTCCGCACCTGCACCTGCACCTGCACCTGCGGCATCTTCAGTTCAAGTATCGACTGCATCTTCAGCGAAACAACCAACTGAACCTTCAGCGCAACCTTCAACTCAAGCCGCGAAGCCTGCATCCTATACAAAGCCCGCAGCCGAGCAGAAACCGTCGTCAAAGCCTCTTATGTCGGGTATGTCGCTCACCTCGCTGCTTAACGGTATCGGTACAGTAGAGGAGTCCGCTCCGGCTAATATTGTGCAGACCGTTATTGATGCCGACAGCGCAGCGAAACTCACCGCACATCGTCAGCAGATTCTGGACTATGTTACGGAGCAGCGTCCGCGTTTCGTTGTGGCTTTCGAAACGATGAGATTCGATGGCAATGCGATATGTATCAAGGTGCCGTCGTCATCTCTGCGTGAGGAGATAGAGCAGGCATCGGTCGAGATGCTTACGCATATCGTCTCTATGGCAGGTATCGGCGGTCTTCTTGAACTGAAGATAGAGGTCGCTGCCGACGATAAACGTAAGGTAAGACCTATAAAACTTGAGGACAGAATACAATATATGGAACAGAAAAATCCGCATCTGGTTGAACTTCGCAAGAACCTCGAACTCGATGTGGACTAAATATCAAACATATATAAAACGATGATTAAAGATTTTGTAAAGGAGTTGCAGTGGCGCGGGATGATTCATACGATAATGCCCGGCACCGAAGAGCAGTTGAATCGTGAAATGACGACAGCCTATTTGGGTATAGACCCTACGGCTGATTCTCTGCATATAGGCCATCTGGTGGGTGTGATGATACTCAAGCACCTGCAAATGTGCGGACACCGCCCCATAGCGCTTATCGGCGGTGCAACAGGCATGATTGGCGACCCGAGCGGCAAGTCGCAGGAACGCAATCTGCTGGATGAGAAGACGCTGCGCCATAACCAGGAGGCAATCAAACGTCAGTTGTCGAAACTCATCGACTTCGACTCCGACGCACCCAATGCCGCCATACTGGTCAATAACTATGACTGGGTAAAGAACTATTCGTTCCTGGATTTCGCCCGCGAGATAGGTAAGTGCATCACCGTCAATTATATGATGGCCAAGGATTCGGTAAAAAAACGCTTCAACGGCGAGGGCGACGGTATGTCTTTCACCGAGTTCACATATCAGTTGTTGCAGGGCAACGACTTCCTGCATCTTTTCCAAGAGTACGACTGCAAAATGCAACTCGGCGGCTCTGACCAGTGGGGCAATATCACCACAGGAACGGAACTTATACGCCGCAAACTCGATAAAGAGGCATACGCCATCACATGCCCCCTTATTACCAAGGCTGACGGTACAAAGTTCGGCAAAACAGAGAGCGGTAACGTATGGTTGGATGCACGTTACACATCTCCATACAAGTTCTACCAGTTCTGGCTTAACGTAAGCGACGAGGATGCCGAGCGTTATATCAAAATCTTCACACTTCTGGACCGCGAAACAATCGAAACCCTTACGGCGGAACATAAGTCTGCACCTCATCTGCGCCTGTTGCAAAAAACACTGGCAAAGGAACTTACCACGATGATACACTCCCGGCAGGAGTACGAAAAGGCTGTCGAGGCCTCGCAGATACTCTTCGGCGGTGCAACATCCGAGGCTCTGCACCGTCTCGATGAGCAGACGCTGCTGCAGGTCTTCGAGGGTGTACCTCAGTTCTCGATAGCAGGCAGCGACTTGGGATGTGCATTTGTAGACCTCTGTGCCGAGAAGACGCAGATATTTCCATCCAAAGGCGAGTGCCGCAAGATGGTTCAGGGCGGCGGCGTGTCGCTCAACAAGGAGAAGGTCGCAGACCCCATGCGCAGTGTTACGGAGCAGGACCTCATCGCCGGCAAGTACCTTATAGTGCAGAAGGGTAAGAAGAATTACTATCTTGTAACGGTTCGGTAGGCGATGCTTTATGAGATAACCCTCTCCCGAATGGAGTTCTATGCCGCTCACGGCTGTTATGAGTTGGAGCGCACGGTGGGCGGTCGTTTTGAGGTTGATTTGTCGCTCAAGGTCGAGTTAGGCTCTGTCGCCGACAAGGATGATGTATCGTTGGCGGTAAACTACCTCGAGGTGTACCGATGTGTGGCAAGGCAGATGAGTATCGGGCAGCGCACCATAGAGCGTGTCGCGACAAATATCATCGCGGCGGTCAAGAGTGAGTTCCCGTCTGTGTGCTGTGTAAGATGCACGGTGGCGAAGCTGGCTCCGCCGCTCGGCGGTAAGGTCGGGCGCGTAAGCGTAACGATAGAGGGGTAGCAGGTTGATAATATCGGGGTCGGTATCAATATCAATATTAATATTAATATTAATATTAATATCATTCCTGAAAATCATTAACACTAAAAAATAGGGAGAGAAGACTTCTGCTTCTCTCCCTATTTTCTATCTAACTTGCGATATGCGCGCCAACTTCCACCCATGTGGGGCGGCGCAGCACCTCTTGTATCGTAGCACTACAGCGCCCTGCGACCCGCAGATGCGGCACGTGAAGGCTCACCGACAATCAGATTCTCCGGAACCCTCTCTCGTGCGTATACGCTCTGGATATGCGAGTCTGAGCGCGAGGTGAGCGTGAGAACTTGACCGCCGTTGCTGAGCGCGTAGTCATAGGTGTCGTTCCACAGCACATCATCGCTGTATTTGCCGCTCAAGACACCTCCCTGCGCATTGTACAGTCCTTTGTAGAGTTCGTAGTAGGGCGTCGAGAACTGCTGGTATATCTCGAAACGACCGTTGCTGCCAAGTTTCATATATATATCGAAATCCCTGACAGCCTCACCATTCCAGGTTATAAGGTGCCACTCACCTACGACATCATCTTTGGCATTGCCCCATTCCGAACTTTCATTTTCGCAGCCGGCAATCGTCATAAGGCAGAGTGCCGACATAAGAATAACAATATATTTCTTCATATCGTATCGCTTTTTTACATCCATCTTTTGCTGTCGGTGTCGCGTACTATAATTGCAACCTCGCGTACAACCGGTATGCCTCCAATCCAGTCGTCGGTACCACGACGGTCGCCGCCTGCTATGGCGCGAATCTTAATCTTGGCGCAACCCATATTATTGCACTTAATCTGCAATTTGCCATTCACGATACGCGGTTTCTCCTCTACGCCGAGTCTTTGCATATCCTCGGCCGACATCTCGGCACCGTAACGCTCCAGGTCGTTTTCACTCGACTCAAAACCCGGCTCCACATAGGTCAGGTTGTCGGCATTGCCACCGAAGACCTGCGTGAGCGAGATTTGTTGCTGCTTACCTTTGGCTGCCGTGAGACATGCCGTACCCTCAATCTGCATAAGCAGACGGTAGGCATCCACAGCACCAGAACCCATCTCGCCGCGATAGGTGCTTTCGAGGTCTACGACTTTGCCGTTCATAACCTTGCTGCCGGTGATATAACTGTCAATATCGTTTACCGACGTGAGGAGCAGATTGGTGAACTCTTCGCGTGTGAAGTGCTTGCCGGTTTTAAGTGCGTAGGCAAGACCCAGGGCTGCCACACCCGACACATGCGGGCAGGCCATAGATGTACCCTGAATATATCCGTAGTCGGCACCGTTGCCGTCTTCTGCATCGGAGCATATTGTCGAAAGTACGCCTCCACGATTGTCCGTCGAACTGAAAATCTCACCGCCCGGGGCTGCGATATTGCATCCGAGGTGGTAGTTGGTATAGTATGCAGGCAGGAAATCAGCACCGAACGATGTTACCGAAATCACGCTGCGGTATGCGGCAGGATACGAGGCCATAGGTTTGCCTTCGTTGCCTGAGGCATAGATTACAATACCGCCGTCTACAGCGTCGCAGTTGCTCTTGTTTTGGAAGTAGGATAGTGCCTCTACCACAAGCGGCTCGAGCATTCTGAACTGTGCATCGGTAGCATACATGGCCGTAACACCATAGGAACACTGAAGCACTGAGGCGCCCATATCGGCTGCATACTTTATTGCCAGCGCGGTCTGATAGTCTCCGGCACTGCTCTCGCCGTCGAATATCTGACACGACATAAGACGTGCGCCGTCGTTGTGTCCCGTACCGCCTGCGATACCTGCAACACCCAACCCGTTGTTGTTTACTGCTGCAACGGTACCTGCCACGTGCGTACCATGACTCTCGTCGAGGTTCCAGGTAATCTGCGCCGAGTCGGTGCAGAAGTTGTAGCCGTAGATATCGTCCACATAGCCATTGCCGTCGTCATCGACACCGGGCAGACCGTTTGCCTCGGCCAGGTTTATCCACATATTTGCCGCGAGGTCGGGGTGGGTATACTTCACACCGCCGTCCACAATAGCCACAATCACACGCGGGTCGCCTGCCGTAAGTTTCCATGCCTCGGCGACATTGATATCGGCACCCACCTTTGCGGACTCATGTATGGCAATATCTCCGTTATTGATGTAATGCCATTGCCACTTGAGTTGCGGGTCGTTGAACGGTGCCGTAACGAAGGCTCTGGTCGAGGAGGTCATCTCATCCTCAGTGAGAGGATATACTTTGCTGTTGTAAGCCTTGCATACAAGCGTATTGTACTGTATAGTCTTCACCTGTGCAACATCGGCAAGCATCTTTGCTGCCGCATCCAAATCAGCCTCGGGGCTGAAGTTGAGAACATACCAGCGGTGCAGACCTGCTTCGCGTGTACGCTCCTCGTCGTTGCCGACGGGGAATACGCGCTTGAATGATGTTACACCAATACGCTCGAGAATGCAGTCCACGCTCTCAAGACCGGAACGTGTTGTCTCCGAACGTGTCTGAGCCGCATGGCGGGCATGCTCTTCAAGCACAGGTATTGCGCTCTCGTCGAATTTAACTATAAGTATACCCTTCTGAGCGCAGTCCGAGTTGCCGGCAATCTTGCTCGATACTATTGTCGCCGCAGGTGTCGTCTCTTCAGCGAGGTCTGAGGTACAGGAGGGTAAGGCGAGAACTGTACCTATTGCCAGCGCCGCCGTGATAAATATTTTTCTGTCAAAAAACATATCTCGTTTACGTTTTATTCGTCAGTAATCAGTTCAGTCGTGCATTTATCTTGCGGGTTTTGGCAAGACCAAGTTGCATAGCCGGCATCTCGCCGTTGGAGCCGTTTTTCTCCACGACAGATGCATTGGAGTCCGTAACAGCCTTCTTCACCTTTGCAGGTTCGGCAGGTATCTGGGGATAGATTATCCTGTTGCGCGTCATCGGGTTGAGCATATGCATAATATTCTTCGTGTAGGGAGTAATATCGTTGTCATATGTGGCGGGAGCGTGGTTCGCTGGTGCAGACCAGGGCAGCGCTCCACCCTTTACATCCTCGCTCTCGTATACCATGCTGAGAATATCGTTCAGCATAGGAGGATTCTTCGGCAGACCGATATCTTTTGTCTTGTCCACTAATATGAGGTTCATGTAGAGGGCATAGGTTGTACCCTGACCTACGAATCCCAGGAAGCGGTAAGTCATATTCATATCGGCGAATCCGCAGCAAGGCGTTATAGCCAGACAGCCGTCGGCAACCTCACCGGCAGTCATACCGTAGAGGATATAGCCGCCGTTGCCGACATAACCCGATAGTGTCTCCTCGGCATAGAATATGAGATATATATCCTGCTCATACTGCTTGCCGTTATTCTGGGAACCGAGGTCGATGCTGGCGATTGAGAAGATACCGTAGCGCGGTGAACTGTACATACTGTATAAGTCATATCCGCCGGGAATCATAACATCTTTCGCAGGTATGAGCGTGCGTCTGTGGTGTTCATCTTCGCCCTTGCCGTCATCAATCATGATGCTGCTCATAAGACCGCGTATGTTAATCATATCGTCTGTATACGGGTCATCCTCATCATAGACAGTTACTTCACCGAGGAATATCATCTCGTTGCTCTGATTAAGCAGGTCGAAACCGTAGAGATTGTAAGTAGTATTAACCACTGTCTGTTTGTAACTCGGCACATCGACATTACGGAAGTCGTTGAATGACCAACCGTCCAAAATAGGATTGTATTTTCCTTCGGTCTTGACGGTCTCCTTGAATATATTGGCGTTGTAGCCGTTGTCTACCTCAAGGTAGAGCGTGTACTCGCAGTTACCGTTCAGATTGGTAAACAGATGGCTGAAACCATCGCTGTTTACCTGCTCTAACTCCTGTGCAGTCATCTCGTAACCGAACTCTTCGATAATCTCCTTGTCGCTCATATCCTTGTCTGTGCGGTCGTTTCGACGCAGAGCGTAACGTATCGCGTAGACATCCTCGCCATAGAGATAAAATTTCATTGAGTTGGTCTTGTCGAAGCCCTGTGCAATCTTCTCGTTGGTAAGTTCCAGACCGAATGTTATGGCTACAGGCTGCTCATCACCGTCGGCTACATACCCGAACGGGAGGTACCGGAAGTCCTGCATCTGACCCCTGGCATCATACGAGCAGCAGATAAGGGTATAGATACCGGTCTCTTTGGGTGTTATGCTGAGTCTGTTCTGCGAGGGCTGAAGTGTGCCGTCATATTTCAGTTCGCCCGTATCGAAACTCTGTGCCGTGAGGCTTGCCTGACCCTCATCGCTTATACGGCCCTCCACAACGCCGTACTTGAGTACGGCCACATCGCTGTTCTCGGGGTAGGTTATATCCACACTCAAAGCCGCGCTGTTGTCTTCCTCATTGCGTGCTATCTCGAATGAGTAGTCGTAGATTCGTGAGCCGGGCAGACGCAGACGGAACATACCGGCACCGTTGAGACCGCGCCACTCGTTGTCGCTGTCCACTCCCGTCAGTCGTCCCAGCAAACCGTGTACGGGGAAGGTTATAATACCCTCCTCGAGCGTACCATACTGACTGTCGGATGCATCCATCGAGAATATTTTGTCCACATTCGAGGCGATGACAAGTGTTCCGTGATCTGCTGCAAGCGATATTTTGGTATCCTGAAGCGGTATCCACACCTTTTCGGGGTCGCTCGCATCTATAATAGTGGTAGTGTTCTCATCCGTGCTGTTGGGCGCACCCTCGAACAGGGCCATGATATAGGCCTTGTTGAAGACCTTCATACGGTAGATGCCCGGTTGGTCATCGCGCTCATAGATATCGACCTCCACCTCGGCATAGGCGTTGGGTACATTGACGTATACCGACGAGAAGAAGTCATCTCTCCAGTAACCTTTGCCCAGATACTTCCAACTTGCACGCAGAACAGTGAAGGTGAATGCCGTATCCTTGCCTGCGTAGGTCGATACGTATGCTGGGTCGTCAATAGTAATCGTAACCTTGTACTCTATGCCCAGTTCGGCACGAGGGAACTCAACCTTGAACTCCGTCTCGCGCTGACCGTTATCGAAGTGTATGGGCGATATTGAAAATATACGCTGATTCTCTATTGCCACCCACTCGGTCTTCTTCGACACCTCGTCTGCTACGCTCTTCCAAACCTCAACGCGTATGGGAACGTCGATAGCCTCATCGGTGCGTGTACGCTGTATGCGATAGACGGCATTGGTGTTGCTTTCGGGTTCAAGTTCGAGCGTAGTTGTAGTGGACTGCGTCGGGAAGTATACTCCGAATGTGTTCTCATCATCGGGAGCGCCGGGTGTATAGTCATCGTAGACCTTAGTGCAACCGAAGCCGGCAATCATTGCAGCCGCCAGTAACAGATATTTGATTTTTTTCATAGTTATCCTCATTTTATAAAATCCCTATATACACTTCACTACTCGGTCCAGGGTTTAATCTTGCCCGAGGGGTCGGGATTGTTATAGTCCTCGATAGCGGTGTTGTTCTGGGTTTCGCCACGCGATATGACGAAGTTCCAGTATGGCGCACGGCCGTCGCAGTTCAGACGGTATGATGCAGGCGAGTTGGTGCCTACATAACCTCTGCGCGATGACATATTCAGACGCTTCATATCGAACATCACGATGCCCTCTCCCCAGAACTCGATACGCTTCTGAAGCATAAGTTCATTGGTGAAGGTCTCGATGGTACGCGCACGGTTCGTACAGTCGTACTTGTAGTTGGCGTCTATTATGCGGTAGTTGTTCATAAAGTTATTGAGCATCTGCGCCGCCTCAGGCAGACGTCCCGGAATATGAGCCGTAGCCTCTGCCTCAATGAAATACATCTCCTCGACGCGCATACAGCAGTGGTCTGCCGCACCGCCAACCATAAAGTCTATGTAATTGCCCTGTGCAGGACGGAACTTGATGTTGCAGTAGTCTTTGAGCCTCTCGGTAAACCATTCGTCGCCATCCTTACGGCAACTGCGGTAGTTGTATACACTGCGGTTGGGGTCGAGCCACGAGCGTTTGCGGAAGTCGCGGCTGTCGATACTGTTGTAGAGATTCTTGTTTATGCCTCGTCCCACTTCACTTGCATAGGCGCTCCACGATTCAGCCGCCATGTGTGCCGTGAAGCAGAACAGAGGAGCGACACTCTCGCTGGGCAGAGCCAAAGCCCATATCCATGAGTTGTTTGAGTTGGCGTTGTTGAAGCCGTTCGAGGGGTCTTCCCACTCATCGCGTGTGAGAGGCGTGCAACCGCTTGCCGAGATAGCCTTGCGGGCATATTCCGCAGCATAGGTAAATGCCTCCACGTCATCTTCGGAGTTATCCGTAGGTTTACCGCGCTCGAGCCATGCACGAGCCTTGAGTCCGTATACGAAAGGCAGACCTATAGTGTACTTGTCCGGAGCGGTATAACCCGAGAGCAGCGCTTCAGCCATATCCAAATCGGGGAAGATGACATTGTTATAGATATCATCAACCTTTGCTCTGGGGTTGTTCTTGCCGTCGCTCTCCTTGGTGTCGGGCAGCACGATAGGTACTCCGAGACCCTCGACGTTCGGACCGTCGGTAACCGTATTGGGTCGGAATTCGTACATACGCACGAGGTCAAGGTAGAACATTGCGCGATAGGCGTATGCCTGACCGAGATATGCACGCTGTGTTGCATCCAAGCCGGTCATATCGCCGTTTACATTTATCTTCTTTATGACCTGGTTGGCCATATCAATCCATGTGTAGAAGGTGTTCCACGTAAGCACGCATACAGCGTAGTCGCCGCCCAATGCCTCGTTGGTACCCCACTGATTGAACCAGTCGTAACCGATACTTCCGGTGATAACCAAGTCTCCCGTCATCGACTCCATAGCCAGATGTATTGCCGGATAGCCGAAATCCCATGCGGCACCTTGTCCCGAGTAACCGGCAGAGCCGGCCTTGACCATTGCTGCAGGTATACCGCGCAGCAGTGTCTCGAGTGTTACCTGCTTTTCGGTTGCCGTACCGCCGGAAGGTTCTATCTCCTTGATGCAGCTGCCCAGTGAAAGGGTGCAGAGCGCTGCGGCGGTGATTATTGTTATGATTTTTTTCATAGTTTTCACAATCAATCAAATTAGAACTGTATGTTTATACCTCCCGATATCGTTCTTACGGGCGAATATACCGTGTGGTCAGAACCGCCGCTGAACGACTGACGCGGGTCGAGACCCTGACGGCGCGACCAGTACCATACGTTGTCGCATGAGAGGTAAATCCTAATCTTGTCAACGAAGAACTTGCGTGTTATGCTGTTGGGAAGCGTGTAGCCTACGTTTATGTTCTGAATATTGAAGTAACTTGCGTCTACCAGGAATCGGTCTGACTGTGCATTCTGGTTCTGGTCCTCGAATTGCAGACGCGGAATATCGGAACCTCTGTTGTCGGGACTCCAGGCGTTGAGAATATCCTTGTGCCAGTTAAGACCCGTCGAACTGTTGGCAGGCGAGTACATCGCAGCCGAATAACCCGAGTCGTATACCAGACCGCCTATCTGATAGGTGAAGTCCACGCCGACATCGACACCGAAGAAACTTACGCTGGTGCTGATACCTCCGTAAAGTTTCGGTATCGGGTTGCCGCAGAGATATTTCGTCGCCTCTGCATAATCGGTGGTGGTTGTTTTGCGTCCTGTGAGGTTGCCGTTATCATCCTCCTCATCGACATACCACATCGATTTACCCTCATCCGATACACCGGCATACTTGGGCATATAGAATGTATATACCGGCAGACCCTGACCGTAGAAGGTCGAACCGCTGACATAACCCTCATAGCCCTCCACAACCAAATTGCGGCGCTCCTGCGGGAGCATCGTAATCTTGTTGCGCAGGTGGCTCATATTGAGGCTGATATCCCATACCACATTCTTGCGCTGTATGGGTACGAAGTTAAGTTCTATTTCCACACCGTAGTTCGACATATCACCCACGTTGGCGTAGTATGACGAGTAACCCATCGAAGGTGCTACGGGGAACGAGAGAAGCATATCCGTCGTGCGGCGCAGGAAGTATTCGACACCTCCCGATATCTTACCGTTCAGGAAACCGAACTCGACACCGGCATTGAAGTTGGAGTTGGTCTCCCAGGTTATCTTCTTTGCGCCGTGTGCTGCCGGTACGGTTGAAACCTGTCCGTTGGCATTCTCAATCGAGTAGAGGTTAGTGTAGCGGAAGTCGCCGATATTGTCGTTACCCTGCGAACCTATCGAAGCCTTGAGTTTGAGATTGTCAAGCCACGACGATGTGCTGCTCATAAAGTTCTCGTGCGAGATAATCCACGCTGCACCGAGCGACCAGAAGTTACCCCAGCGATAGTTGGGATGGAATCGCGATGATGCGTCGCAACGGTACGATGCCGAAGCGAAGTAGCGGTTGTCGTAGTCGTACATAACGCGAGTGAAGAAACCCTCGTTGTTGTACTCTCCGAAGCCTGACGAAGCGGACTGCATATCCGTAATGGCGCCGCCCAATTCGAGGTTGTCGGGTGAGAACATACCGCTCTTGCTGCCGCCTACCGAGTATGAACGTGAGTCATAGTATTCGTGGCCCAGCATAGCATTAATATTGTGGAAACCTATCTGCTTGTTATAGGTAAGTATCTGCTGGAGGTTGTAGTCGAACAGACGCGAGTGGCCTACCGAAATCATACCTTTGGATTCGGCATAGTGTCCGAACCAGGGGTTCATGGTCGAGGTGCTTCGTGTCTCGTCGAGTGAAACGCCGGCATTGAAGGTGAATTTGAAATCCTTGAGGAAGGAAATCTCGAAGTAACCCGTGGCGTTGAGTGCGCTTCCCTCCGACAAGGATTTGTTCAAGAGCGACTCTGCAAGTGCATTTCCGTTGGGGAAGAGTGAGCGAATCATACCCGCATTGTCTCCGTTACCGAAATCGTAGAGCTGTATTCCGTCCTCGTTATACATAAATTTCTTGTTTCCATCGCGAATGTATAGCGGATATATCGGACCCAACTGTGCCGTGTAGGCGAAAATATTTCCCGACGAGTTGCTTCCGCCGCCTCCGATAGAGTTGTAGTTGAAACGTGCATAAGTGGCATTGATACCAGCCTTAAACCATTTCTTTGCCTGGTAGTCGAACTTACCGCGCACGGTGTAGCGCTCCATATCGGAGTTGCGGACGATACCCTTGTCGTTCAGATAGCCGGCAGATACATACGCCGAGAACTTCTCGCCCGAGCCATTGACGCTGGCGTTGTACTCCTGACGCAACGAGTTGCGATAGGCCTCTTTTGTCCAGTTGTCCGGCTGTATCCAATACTCCTGACCTGCATAAACCACTCTGCGACCGAGTGTTGCATTGGGATTGACCTTGCCGTTGAAGCCTATGAAGTCCTCACCCGAAGGAACGGCGTATACCTGATAGCCCAAACCGCCCATATTGGCTGTACCGGTAAGGTTGGCATTGGCGCGTTTGTGCGCTTCGTATGCCGACAAACCTCCGGACTCCATATAGTAGTTTTTCAGAGCGTTGTAATGCGTCTCATAGAAGAGTTTAGGACTCTTTATGTACTCATACTCCTGCTGTGCGCGCGAATTGACACCCCATTTTGCATCTATCGTAACGGTCGCTTCACGAGCCTTACCCTTCTTGGTCGTAACCATAATGACACCGTTTGCACCTCGCGCACCATAGAGGGCATTCGATGCTGCATCCTTCAAGACGGTCATCGATTCGATATCGTTGGCATTAAGGTTGTTAAGGTCTCCGGAATAGGGCATGCCGTCTACAATCCACAGAGGACTGTTGCCTGCGTTGAGAGAACCGAATCCGCGAATACGTATATCGACACCCGAACCCGGCTGACCGGATGAGGTTGTCATCTGCACACCGGCCACACGACCCGACAGAGCCTTGGCGATATTCGAACTTTGCGTCTTGCCGATATCGTCGGACTTGATGACGCCCGCCGAACCGGTGAAGGCCTCTTTCTTCGCAGTACCGAAAGCGACCACAATCACATCGTCGATGGACTGCGACTGCTCGGTAAGGGTTATCTCTATAAATGTTTTGCCGGCAACTTCCACTGTTGCATCGTTGTAGCCTATAAATGAGGCGGTGATTTTGTCGTTGTCTTTTACAACGAGACTGAAATCTCCGTCAATGCCTGTCGATGTACCGTTGGTCGTGCCGTCCACAACAACAGCGGCTCCCATTACGGGTTGACCTGAGGCATCGACTACTTTGCCTTTCAGCGTATGTGTCTGGGCATATAACTGCACAACGCCGAGTATAGCGGCAAAGGTTAGTAAGAGTTTTCTCATCATATCGTTATATAGTTTTAGGCGATATTGTTTGCGGCTATCGCCGCCGCATCATGTTGTTTCAGTTACTGTTTATTACTTTTCTATAACAGCCAAATCATCTTCGGTAAGGACATTATTGTTGCCTCTGCGGTCGCTCTTCGTTCCGGTGTAAAGTGTTGCCGGGAAGTTGCGAACCTCTAACAGCGTGGTGTAACCGCTACCTTTTTCACCATATTCCGTCCTCTCAAGTTCGAGGCAGCAGAAGGTGATATTAAATGTATGGTCTGCGTTCTGGGACACCTGCAACCAGCCTTTCGACGGCATATTCTGTCCATATTGACCATTGTACATACCCAATGCTGCTCCCTGGTAATAGGTGTTGTTGTTGTAATGGTATTGCCAGTATACATTGTCGGATGTATCGTAAATCTTGATTCTCTTGCCGAAGGCCTCTTCCGGCACTACAAGCATTGGATAATAAATAGGGTCATCGACCTCGGCACCGCTCCATAAACCATCTCTTTTGAAATAGAAGGCATAGTAGTAACCGCTGCCGCCGGCTTTTCCGCCCTGAACCGATATCTGATTGGATTTCGTTACCTGTAGCTGAATGATATCAAACACCTTCTCTGCATTAGCAATGGGTGTGAACATATCTTTGCTCTCATGACCCTTTTCGTCCACCCAGCTGGCAAGCGAGGTGTTCTTGTTGTAGAAACTGAGTTTAGCCGTTACAACCTCGTGCGGCGTAAGAATACTTACCATACTCTCATCGCTTCCAAGTGTTATCTCATTGGCGGGTCCGTAGTATTCGGCGTTGTACTTCTTGCCGTTGAACTCTGCCTCAAACTTTATATATACATTGGAGTCGTAGAGGTAGTAGTATAGCGTTGCATTGTTGGCTATCGAGGTCGTGTAATCCTCATAGTCATAGAGAGTTACATTTGACAGAGCCTCTGTTATCGCATTGGCGTTGAGCGTAAATTTGCCATCGCCGGCGCCTGCTGCAATGCTGAACGATACGGCCCATGCGCCACTCTCTCCGTCGCGACGCAGAGCGCTCAGTTCGGTTGCAGAACTGTTACCGAATGCGAAATAGAGTTTCAGGTCGGTGGTATTGTGATATGTAAAGAGCGTGCCGAATGGACTCTCACTGTCGTTTGCCGAGCAGGTATTGCTGCTATCATAGACTACACTTACACTGCCCGAGTATGATACACGTACCATCTTATCGCCATTGGAGTAGGTCATGATGATTTTGCGCAGCGCTTCACCCGTAGGGCTGTCCATATAACCTGCATAGAACGTACCCTTGGCATTCGAGGCGTAGTTTTCAGGCATATCGCGGCAAATGATTGCAGTACCTTCTGCCAGGCCGTCGGCAAACTTCTGTTTGAAGTCAGGAGCCTTGCCGTTCTCGTATGCCACAGCACCATCCACAAGCCCTTTTGGAACTCGCAGGGTAATGAGCGCCTTCTCAGCATCAGCCTCAGTTACGTTTTTCTCTTTATATAAATAATAGGTATAGATGCCTTCAACCTCGTTGCGCGACTCAACCGCGCTGTTTATCGTCGTCGGTGCTGAATTGTCGACGGCATAGGCATTTCCCGTCAGTTCGGGAATAGCATCCTCGCGGCACTCGTCGTTATAACGTGCATAGAATGCAGTGAACTGCTTGCATTTCTCAAAGTCTATTGCAAGGGTACACTTGCCGCCGGCATAGGTCAAAGCGACACTGCGCTCAGCAAAGTCATCCGAGCAAAGAGTGTAATCCGACGTGGCGAACTCTACATACGCCTCGGGATGCAACTCCTCTTCAGGATTCTCAACGCCTGAAACCTTCAGAACCTTAGTCGCTGTAAGCATTTCGCTTACGTTGGTAACACCCGATTCTTCAGTAAAGTAGAAAGTGTATGTTCCATCCTCCTCGACCTCGTATACAGCCGACCGGAGTCTTGTTACTGAACCGCTCTCCACGCTTTTTCCTACAAGCACCCAATTGTTGCCGGCAGGCATTGTCGCTCCGCCCGGTGTTGGGTCTCCATTGTCCTTCTTACAACTGTTCAACGAGGTGAGAACCATCATGATAGTTGCAATGAAACTCAATTTTTTCATCTGTATTCTCCTTTTATCGCGTCGTGGGCGCCGCGCTTAACATAGCACGACGCCTATCGACGTTTTTTGTTTATATTCTTAATTATCGGGCAGTTGCCCCATACAATCCCGCAAAGGGAAGTCTGAAGACCTCCCTTGCCGGTTGCAGTTTAATGTAATCTTACGATTGCAGGCGCTGCATTTGTACTCTTTGCGCTCTCAATTTCCATCTTGCGTGCGGTCTCGCCTGTAATGTTGCGGCCGAGACTTATACCGCTCTTCTGAAGAAGCATAGGTGCATGCCAACTCTTTGTCGAGGAGGTTTCCTCGGGGGCCTCAAGACCTGCTACGGGTCCTGTCCATTGACCTCTTACGTGGTGTTCGCGTACGCAGATGCAGTCTACGTCGAAGGTGTAATGACCCTTTTCATCGGGACCGGTAATTGTAACCTCACCGCCGTAGAAGAACGCATGACCGTCCATTTCCGACAAATGACCGGAACTGCTTTCTTTGTGATGCTCCCAGTGAGAGGTATATGATTCGCCGTTAATCATCATACCGCGAATTGCAACACCCTCGCCGTTCTCCATCGGATGGAAGTATGCCGGCCAGCGATGCTCGGATATAGTGTAGTGGCCTGCCTTGAGTTGACGCTCCTCGCCGGGTGCCGTTACAAGTTCGAGCGCCAAGAAGTCGCCCACATTTACACTGCCGTCAGGGTTGTTATTAGCACCCAGGTTACCGAACACTATGGTCTGATAACCGATAGGTATATTGTCAGGATATTTTTCAGTATACTTATCTCTATCAATGAAACCTATGCCCTCAATATAGAGTCGCGGAGCAAGATAGAGGATTGCAGAGTCATAGCGCTCAAGGTCCATATCATAGTCCTCGGTAAGGGTCGAGGTGCCGTCATCGCTGCTGGATGTTACAGGCGACCATATCCAGTCTATGGGACCGTCGTATGAACCCTTCATCGTTGCACCGGTTACAGAGACTAAGTCGAACTCTATACGCAGACCGCCGTCAGTACCTTCGGAAACCGTTATCGTGCCGCTCTCGCCATAGCCGAACAGGCCATAGTACGAACCGTCGTGCTTGTGTACGAATGTTCCGTAGGGCTGGATGCTGCCGTAGACGTTCATCTCGACTGGTTTGAACCAAGTACCGGGAATCGTAAACGTATTTGCCACCTCGTAGGTGCCGTACAGTTTATCTATCTGGCTATTGAGAGATTCCAGCGAGGGGAAGAGTGTCTCGGATGTCAGCAGCAGCGTTGCACCGTAAAAGTCATCATCGCCCTCGAGGTATTCGTTCTGGTAGAGTGTAAACTCAAACGAACCGTAGGCCTGCTCGCCCATACGACCGTAATATGCAGCATCGCAAGCATCAGCCTCGAACTGAACATCATCGGTGAACTGCGGCAGGAAGGTACTCGTCGAGTTGTAATAATCGAGGAAGTTGCCGATGTTGCCTCGGAATGCTATCATGCGTCGGCGGCCGCTTTCATCGACGAAGTATGCCGAGATAGTGGTAATGTTGTCGTCATCAGTAACAACGGTTATATCGCCGTCGAACGGTCTGGAGGTCATCGTTTGATGACCGTTCTCGGTCGAGAACTCACCTATATAAGATACAGAGAGGTAGGTTCCCGCCTCGGAGTTGGAACTATTGCGGTAGTTGCCATTCGGAAGACGTGTCTTGTATGCGCTGTTGGGGATAGCCATAAATCCGATATGCATTGCATAACCTTCTTTGTCTACCAGCACGAGCGAGCCGTCGGTCGTGGTTGTCAACTGACCCGTCGCAACGATAATGTCGTACTCGTGGGCGTTGGTACCTGCACCCTGACCGAAATAGACAGCCTGTGCCACCTCGGTGCAGATTGCGACAGCCTCCTCCGTGAGGTCGATTGCCGGCCAGCGCGAAGCGTATCCGTAGTATGATGCCGAGATGGCTTTCTTGCCGTCATTGGCCGCTATCTCCATTGAGAAATCCGCCGTTGTGGGGGTAGCCAAGTCGAAGAACATCGACGAGATTGTGTAGTTGTGGCAGTTGGCGGACGTTACAGAGACCTCTTTGTAGGAGACCTCGTTCTTGGTCCCTGCAAAGTCGGCATTGCTGCCGCTGTTGTTCTCCGCCACCACGCGCATATACTCGCCGGAATTTATCATTCCGGTGATGTCGGTGATACCGCTTTTTGACGAGAAATAGAGTACGGTAGCACCGTCAATCTCCTCTTCGGTGTAAACAACCGATTTGATGTCGTAGATAACACCGTCGCAAGCGTACTGGTTGTTGAGTTTTTCAGGTTTTACGACTTTACCCGGAACTGCTTCCGGCTTGTCTGATTCGACACCGTTGTCGTTGTTGCACGACACGGCAGCAAAAGCCAACACAATGGTTGGAACCAGAATCCTCATCAAAGAAGTAATCTTTTTCATTTGCCTTAATTTATATATGGCGCGCACTTACGCCTGTTTTAATGGTTCTTAAAACCGAAAAAGTGCAAGTGCTTCAACCGATTAGACTATGACATTCAGCCGGTAGAGAACCGATGTATGCCTGCTGGTTGCACTTTTCGGTATATAAACGTTGCAAATGTATAAAATTATTTTCCAAAATCAAATTAATGTTCCAAAAAAATATCAGGTGTTTCGTTCTTTTGAGCGGCGGCGTTGAGAGATTGTGCGCATGGATATGTACGCTGCCGGCAACTCAACAACAATAAAAAAGCGGTCAATAAAATATATCGCTTTGCGATGCGCAACTCACTCTGCGGCGCAGTCATTTTTCTGCTATTTGCATGATTTTGTCTCTATATGCTCTTGTCGAGCGGGGCGGTCAATGGCATTGCATCGTGCATTTTTTGCGTGTACGACTTTTTTCGCTATATTTGTCGTAAAATTTTCAATAATGAATAACAACGGATTGAAACGGGAAGATTTCCTCTTCGAGATTTGCGCCAACGGAGTTGAGAGTTGCATAGCGGCACAGGATGGCGGTGCCGACCGCGTGGAGTTGTGCGCATCTATGCCCGAGGGCGGCACAACGCCCTCCTGCGGCGAGATAAGGCAGGCTCGGCGTCTGCTCGACAAAACGCGGCTTCATGTTATCATACGTCCTCGAGGCGGCGATTTCGTCTACTCTCCGCTCGAGGCAGAGCGTATGGCTGACGATATCTCGTTCGCCCGCGAGGCAGGTGCCGACGGCGTTGTCTTCGGCTGTCTTACACCTCAGGGGGATGTGGACAAAGAGTTGTGTATGACCTTGCTGAAGGCTGCCGAGGGAATGTCGGTTACATTCCACCGCGCCTTTGACTGCTGCCGCGACCCGCGACAGGCTCTCGAAGATATAATCTCGCTCGGATTCGACCGCATACTTACATCGGGACAGCAGCCCTCGGCCGAGGAGGGTGTGGAACTGCTGCGTGAACTGCACCGGCAGGCGGCAGGACGCATTATCCTGCTTGCCGGATGCGGCGTAAATGAAAACAATATAACAAAAATACAGCAAATGACAGGTATACGCGAGTTTCATTTCTCGGCAGGCGAACAGATGGTGTCGCCGGCTGCCGACTCTCCTCTTTCTGAAAGTTTCGGTTGCCGCAGGGTAACGACCGCACGCAGGGTAAAGGCTACAATAGGTCGTCTGGCGTTGGTCGCAGCGATGTTATTCTCACCCTTGGCGGCCGTATGCGCACATACGGATTCGGAGCGCTTTATCTCCGACCGCGAAACGCATGAACGGGTAATGCAGGCCTTTGATAAAAAGTGTGCGATAGTCGGTGGCAGTTATGCCGACGAGATAGCCCTCGTGAAAGATGAACGCGAGGCTGATGCGCTGCGTTTCCTGTATGCCTATATGCCATTGGCCGATATTACGGATTATCCGGTAGAGTTCCATCTGCGCAATGTACGGGCGAGTTTCGCAGCCCGTGAGCAGATGTCATGGGGCCGCAGCGTACCCGACCTCCTCTTCCGCCACTTCGTACTCCCCGAGCGCATAAACGATGAACCGCTCGATGATTCGCGCACGGTATTCTTCGAGGAACTGCGTCCGCGCATAGAGGGAATGAGCATGAAAGATGCTGTCCTCGAGGTCAATCACTGGTGCCATGAACACGTAACATATTCACCCTCGGACGGCCGTACTCTCGCGCCGATGGCTTGTGTGAAGAATGCCCTTGGACGCTGCGGCGAGGAGTCTACATTCACCGTTGCCGCGCTGCGTGCCGTCGGCATACCTGCACGCGAGGTATACACTCCGCGCTGGGCGCATACCGACGACAACCATGCCTGGGTGGAGGCGTGGGCCGACGGCAAGTGGTATTTCCTCGGTGCCTGCGAACCCGAACCGGTACTCAATCTGGGCTGGTTCAATGCGCCTGCATCACGTGCCATGCTTATGCATACGCGCGCCTTCGGCGATTACAACGGTCCCGAAGAGGTTATGCTGCGCACATCGTGCTTCACGGAGATAAACCTTATCGACAACTACGGCAGCAGCGCCCGGGTGGATTTCCGCGTCGTGGATTCCAAGGGACGTGCCGTCGATGATGCCCGCGTAGACTTCAAAATATACAACTACTCGGAGCTGTGTACCGTTGTCTCCAAGTATACCGACCGTCGCGGCCGCACATTCCTCACCGCCGGCAAGGGCGACATGATCGTATGGGTGTCGAAAGACGGGCAGTGCGGATTCGTCAAGGCTTCGTTCGGCACCGACAGCGAGGTGGTCGTGCGCATTGCACGGCCTGCCGACGGCCAGGTGCGCGAGGTGGACATAGTGCCGCCGCCGGAGAGGGTGCTCATACCCGAGGTGCCGGCGGAACTCACCGCCGCCAATGACCGGCGTCTGGAGTACGAAGATTCGTTGCGCCGCGCATACGAGGCCACATTCTACCACCGCAGCGAGGGCGATGACGCCCGTTGGGCGCCGTACCTCGAAAAGAGTCGCGGCAACCACGCTGTGATAAGGGCATTTATCGAAAAATACGGCTATGAAAACCCCGACAGGGCAGAAGCATTGCTCTCATCGCTCTCGGACAAGGATTTGCGCGATATGCCGATGGAGATTCTCGAAGACAACTTCACGGCCGAGAGCGACCAACTGTGTCCCCGTGTGGAAAACGAACTGATAATATTGCCGTACAAGCATCTGTTGCAGGGTGTCTTCGACGAAGATACCAAAGAACAGATGAGACGCGACCCCTCGCTCCTCGTAAAGTGGGTTGCCGAGAATATACGTCTCAATCCCGATACCAGAACGCTGCGCATAGCCCAGACACCTGCCGGCGTATGGCATTCGCGTATAACAGACACCCGCAGCCGCGTCATATTCTTCGTGTCGCTTGCCCGCTCGCTCGGCATAGAGGCACGCAGAGATGCCGTAACGGGCAAGGTGCAGTATATGGCTGACGGTGTGTGGACAGATGTGGATTTCGGTGCCGAGAAACAACTCTCCTCGCCGCAGGGGACGCTCGTACTCACCTATGAGCCTACGCGCCTGCTCGACGACCCGAAATATTACAACCACTTTACCATAGCGCGCATCACCTCCGAGGGCCGCACCTCACAACTCAACTTCGAGGAGGGGCAGGTCGATATGGGCGGCGGCACGACATGGAGCAGCACCTTCCGCGACGGAGTTATGCTCGACGAAGGACTCTATATCCTCGTCTCCGGAACACGTCTTGCAGGCGGCAGCGTCCTCGCCTCAACCCGCATATTCGAGATACGCGAAGGCCAGACAGTAACACTTCCGCTCGAGTTCAGACAGAGCGATACCGAGTTGAGCGTTATCGGTACCTTCGATGCCGAGAGCCGTATCCTGCCGTGTGAGGCGAAATCTGACGGCGAAGGTGTCGAGGTGGGAGAACTACCTGTCTCGATTCTCTCGCGCACGGGTCGCGGATACTATGTTCTGGGTCTCGTGTCGCTGGGGCAGGAACCTACCGACCATGCGCTGCGCGATATAGCCCGCGTGAAAGATGATTTTGATGCGTGGGGACGACCTGTGGTGCTGATTTTCGGCAGTGAGCAGGAGGCGCGCAAATGGCGCTCGGCAAACTATGGAACGATGCCTGAAAACCTTATCCTCGGTATAGATACCGACGGCAGTATACGAAACAGCATCGCCGCGCAGATGAAACTGCAAAATGGCGGTCGTATGCCGGTCTTTATCGTTACCGATACCTTCAACCGCATAGTATTCTGCTCCGAAGGATACACTATAGGTCTTGGAGAACAGATGCAGCGGGTAATCAAAGGCTTATAGATAAGATTTATAAACAAAAATAATCGCCGCCCTTTTATTGGGGCGGCGATTGTTTTGTTGCGCCAATCGACTATCTTGTGATTTTTACTATACAATCGACGCTTTCGGAGTGGTCGGGCAGCGTAACCGTAAGCGTCTTCGATTTGCGGTCGTAACGCCATGAGCATTCGCCTTGTAACAGCGTAACCGTTTTCGGCTTGCGGTCTAAACTTATGACGACACTGTTTGTATTTCGGTCGAGAACGTGGAGATATGCAACGCCCTCTTTCTGAGTCGAAACGCCCCATTCGCTCTCATCGACCGGTCCGCGATGCGTGCCGTAGACACTCTCGCCGTACATATCCATCCACTTGCCTATATCCTGCAACCTGTCAAGTGCATCTGCGGGCAGTTCTCCGTTAGGTTGCGGGCCTATGTTGAGCAGCAGGTTGCAGCCCTTGCCTGCGGCACGTACAATCAGTTCGATAAGTTGGTCGGAACTTTTGTAATTGGTGTCGCTGACCTTGTATCCCCACATGCCGTTCATCGTCTGGCACATCTCGAGAGGCAGGCGGCTTATCTCCTGTCCGGAAAGTCCCGCTTTGTTTTCACCGGGCAGGTCGCGCTCGAACATCTGAAAATCCTCGCCGGCGATGGGCGTAATATGGTGATTGTTGCCTATAAGCAGTTCGGGACGCAGCGAGTGAGCATAGTCGTAAAATTCGCTCATGCGCCAGTCGAACGGCACCTCATCGCTGTCATGGTCCCAGTAGCCGTCGAGCCACAGAGCGCCTATCGGACCGTAACCGGTAAGCAACTCGGCTACCTGACGCTTCATAAATGCGAAATAGTTATCATAGTCGGGCTTCAGTATGCGTCCCGTCTCCTTGCCCGTGCGACCGAGAGGATAGTCCTCGCGCATCCAGTCGAGAATGGAGTAGTAGAGGTGCAGTCTTATACCCTCCTCCCGGCATGCCTGCGCCAACTCCTTCAGAACGTCGCGACCGAAAGGCGTGGCTTTCACTATATTGTAGTCGCTCTCGGCGGTGTCCCACATCGAGAATCCGTCGTGGTGGCGCGTGGTGAAGGTTATGTATTTGGCGCCGGAGTTCTTGATAGCCTTCACCCATTCGCGCGCATCGAAACGGTGAGGATAGAAGGCATCGGCGGCTTTGGAGTATTCGTCGTGTGTTATGCCGTAGTTGAGATACCACTCGCCCTGGGCGAAGGTGCTGTAAATGCCCCAATGGATAAATATTCCGAATCGGAATCCCTCGAACTCGGCACGTCGTTGCAGGTTCTCCCGTGTCGGGGTGTATCCCTGAGCGAAAGCCGTAAAACTGCCTGCAAGCAGAGTTAAAAGCAAAACAAGTCGTTTCATAGTCATATATCGGTTTGTTTAGGGTTATGGTTGCAAAAGTATGGATATTTCTCGATAAATAACAAAAATATTTTTAACTTTGTAACCGATGCGATGAATGTTCATTGCAGTTACATACTGTGAAAGAGATGTATACTCTTTTTACTTTTGCCGATTGGAACTTCGACACTTCAAATCAGCCGCAAAGAGTAATGGCAGGTATACACGCGCAAGCGTGGACTTTACCGTATTATTCTGCGGCAACGGTTGTCGAAGACCTCAATCAGCGAATAAACGGTATTGTCCACGCGTCTCGTTTTGCAAAAATATTATGTATCGGTACCACACTATGAAACCTTTTGATGCCGAAATTTGGGCAAAAAGAATAAAAACACTAACTCAAAACTTTTGAATTATGGAAAAGAAAACTTACAAAGACTTACAGGAGATTAAATGCTGTTTAGAGGAGCGATTAAGTGGCGAACAAGCAGTCGCTTTTTTTGAAAACAATTATACAGAGATTAAATACACTATTGTTGGCTATAAATTTCTTAAAGAAATATACGATATGCCTACGACTCATCGTATTGCAGAGGATTATTATTTCAAAAGGATTTTCGAATCTTTTTATGCATTGTTGAAACAGTATTTAGGTGATTACCCGAATCGTTTGTATAATAAAATGGATGACATAAGAGATAAAGGAATTGGTAAATTAACTCCGCAAAAAGTCTCTAACATGGCGAACACGTTATCAGGAAACGATGGGTTTCAGTTCTCTTTTACAACTAAAATGTTAAATCTCGAGGATGATGAATATTATCCTATTTATGACCGAATGGTTGCACTGGTTTTTGGATTTCCAATCAATCGTTTGGGTTATAAAAAATATAAGGAGAACAGCGAGAAGGAAAAACTTTATGCTGAATGGTATGACCACATAAAAAATGTATACGAAAAGTTAGAAAATGAACCTATTGTTATAGATATTGTGAATAAATTTAAAACTATATTTGACTGCGATTTACACTATATGCGAATAATAGATATCATTTTTTGGCAATTAGGAAAAGCAATAGATAAGAAAAGATATCCTTTTGATAATTAAAAGCAATTTGCTATGGAACTGACCGACCAGGTACGCAGATACCTTTTGGTGTATGATATAATCAAAAAACGCGGGCCGATAAGCCTTAAAGAACTTATGCAGGAGGTCAAAAGCCGCAGCGCACTCTTTACACAGGATGTCGCCTGCTCGCGAAGCACCATGCTACGCACCATCAAGGCTCTCGAAGCCGATGTCGGCATCGAGAGCGGGAAATTCGGCTACCGCCTCGCCGCTGACGAGGTCGAAGAACACCGGATGCTCGACTCGCTCCAACTCCTTGACAGCGTATATTACGACAAAAGCATCGCCGACTTCGTCCTCACGGAGCGCAAGCGGCTCAAAGGCACCGAGCATCTGCGTCCTCTGGTACGGGCGATAAAAAACTCGCTGCGCGTGAAGTTCCGCTATCGCAAATACAACAACACAAGCACACATATACGCACCGTAGAGCCGTATGCCATCAAGGAGTATCGCCGCCGCTGGTATCTGCTCGCCAAAGAGGTAGACGGACGCATCGAGGAGGCCGGCGAGATAAAGACGTGGGGCCTCGACCGCATCGAGGAACTGACAGTAACGTCGGACCGCTTCCCCAAAGACCGCTCGCTGGACGTGGCCGAGGAGTTCAGCAACAGCACCGGCATATACTCCAACCGCGAACTGCCGGTCGAAGAGGTTGTGCTGTCATTCCCGCCCGAGGGCGGCAGATATAACGCTGCCTTTCCGCTCCACGAGTCGCAGGAGACGATACTCGAAAATGACGAGGAGTTCCGTATACGGCTGCATGTACGCATAACATACGACTTTATAATGGAACTGCTGTCGCAGACACAGGATATGACGGTACTCGCGCCGCAACACCTCAAGGACGAGTTGAGCGATATTTACAGACAGGCAATTTCACGAATGGGAAAATAGATGGTTTGTTTTTCGGCGCCACTGCATTTGCTCTCGGGGCGCCGAAAATGTACCCCCCCAAAAAAAAACTTCGCTTTTCGCCGCCATAACCTTCGCCACCAGTAGCCACCAGTCCCACCATAAAAACTCCCTATGCTCTCGCGGGTTCAAAGTATATGTAAAATTTTTGAAAATTTTCTCTATCGGTGTCATTAGATGTCACTCTGCACGCCGTAATTTT
>JAFLRT010000010.1 GCA_022511295.1 Alistipes sp.
GAGATATAAGAAGAGTGAAGAAATTCGACAGCGAGGATTTCAAGTCGCGTATGTCGTAAATCCCAATACAAAAATGAAAGAGTTTAAACCTACCGAATACACTCTCGAGTGTGTAGCCACCGGTCGCGAGTTTGCCGATGCCGGTTGGACTCTCGATGACCGAGAGAGTAAAAGTCCGTCGCTTGTACGGGCGAAATATGCTAACAAACAGATAGATGTGAAACCAGATGACTGGGGACTATACAAGTTTTGCGACTGGCTGCCTGTAAAACGTATGTTAAAAGGTTCTTCAGCGCCGGTAACGTACAAAAGCGAGGGTCTTGCAAAGCACTTGGGTCTCGAGAACCTCTATATTACTCTAAACGGATACTTTCCGGAGCGTGGCGCCATGATGACAACCTGCTCGTTCAAGGAGACGGAGGCATACAGTGTTTGTGCGCGTGCCGATGAGAACTGCGACCGCATACTTGTAGTCGCTTCGGCCGGAAATACTGCTCGTGCCTTTGCCAAGGTATGCTCCGACAACAATATAAAACTCCTGCTTTCGGTACCTGAAGACAATCTGTCGGCCCTGTGGTTCGAAGAGCCGCTCAACGATTGCGTGAAACTTATTGCCAGCGAGAAGGGTGGCGACTATTTCGATGCTATACATTTGAGCAACCTCGCTCTCAAATCGCCAAGATTTTATGCCGAGGGCGGTGCGAAGAATATAGCGCGACGGGACGGTATGGCTACGACCGTCCTTTCGGCCGTAACGACGATAGGCCGCATCCCCGACTACTATTTTCAGGCGGTGGGCAGCGGAACGGGTGCCATTGCTGCATGGGAGGCCAATCAGCGCCTTATAGAGGACGGTCGTTTCGGAACGAATACTATGCGCCTGATGGTATCTCAGAACGCACCGTTTGTACCTATGTATAATGCGTGGAGAGTAGATTCCCGAGAGATGCTGCCTTATGATGACGACCGTGCGCGTCGTGATGTGGAGATTATAGATGCGAAGGTTCTCTCCAACCGACGTCCTCCATACGGTATTCGCGGCGGACTTTACGATGCTTTGAAGGCTACGAATGGCGAGGTGCTGGTGGCAACTAATGCACAAGGACGTAAGGCCGCTCAACTGTTTAAGGAGTTGGAGGGTGTGGATATACATCCTGCGGCATCAATAGCTGCTGCATCGCTCATAAAGGCTGTAGCCGACGGTAAGATTGAGAAATCCGCTACGGTTATGCTGAACATAACGGGTGCAGGCGAAGAGAAGTTCAAGAATGGTCGCCAGATGTGGTATCTCAAGCCGAGTCACGTCTTCCCGCTCAAGCCGGATGTCGAGGATGTGATAACCAAAGTGGAGGCTCTGTTTGCAGATGAGCAATAACGATATATGTGGTTATTAATATATTAAGATAGTGAAAATATGTTATATCCGTTAAAATTTCGTCCACGCCTGAAGGAGCGTATCTGGGGTGGAAGTAAATTGTTTGCTAAAAAGTCGGTGCGTGTCGATAAAACCAAACCCTATGGAGAGAGTTGGGATATATCGTGTGTGAAAGGCGACATCTCCGTTGTGTCAAACGGCATTCTCAAGGGCAACAATCTTCAGGAACTTCTTGAGGTATATATGGGCGATTTGGCAGGTGAAAAGATTTTCGAAAAGTTCGGTCTGGAATTTCCGCTGCTTATCAAAACTCTTGACTGTAATGATGTGCTTTCGGTACAGGTGCATCCTGACGATGCTTTGGCTGCCGAGCGACATAACTCATTTGGGAAAACGGAGATGTGGTATGTTACAGGCTGCGAACCCGGTGCCTGTATATATATAGGATTCAGCGACCTCGATATCACACGTGAAAAATATCTCGATGCCGTATCCGGAGGCTGTCTGCCCAAACTTTTGAATAGGGTAGAGGTAAAGCCTGGAGACGCTTTCTTTATCCCTGCCGGTATGGTACACGCTTTAGGCAGGGGTGTGGAGGTTGTCGAGATACAGCAGACCTCGGATATCACCTACCGCATTTATGACTGGGACCGTGTGGGTGCTGACGGTAAGCCTCGCGAACTGCATACGGCTCTCGCGGTCGATGCCATTGACTTTGACAAGCGTCCGGATGAGTGCATCGTCAAGTGTACGCCTGTGGTAAACGAATCCGTCAAGGTCGCTTCGTGCGAATACTTTACTACCAATCTGCTCACGGTGGACGGCACTGTCGAGAAGGATTACGCACGTCTGGA
Source organism: Alistipes sp. (assembly GCA_022511295.1). Classification (GTDB taxonomy): domain Bacteria; phylum Bacteroidota; class Bacteroidia; order Bacteroidales; family Rikenellaceae; genus Alistipes. Next base: position 2,230 of record JAFLRT010000010.1, read on the forward strand.
TTCGTTCGTCATATATATGTGTGTCGGCGGCGAGATGACACTCGAAACCGAGAACGGCAGTGAAACGCTCAAGGACGGCGACACGGTGCTGGTGCCGGCTGAGATAAATGATGTTACGCTTCGCGGCAAAGGAGTGCTGCTTGAGGTCTATATAGCATAACACGCCAAACGGGAGGCATCTGCCTCCCGTTTTTATTCACCTAATATTAACTTATAAATCAAAAACAAAATGGAAAGAAACCGGAATGATGAGCCGCTGTTTCATTTTCATCGCTGGAGCCACAAGTCCTTCGGGGCTTTTGCGAGCCTGCTGCGTTTGAAAATATGCGTGCTTAGTGTCGGGATGTCCTCCATTTTGCTTTTGCCGCAGAGCCTGCGCGGAGCGGAGGTCGATACTGTCGGTATCTGTAAAGTTCTGGATATCGACGAAATAAGTATCGAGGGCAACAAATCTACTCCTACGCGCAGTGCCATGCTCTCAACGTTAGTCTACGACAGAAAGGTCGAGGCGGCTGCCCCTGTGCAGACCCTCGAGTCGGCCTTGCGCCTCAGTCCGTCGATAGATATACGAGAGAGGGGCGGCAAGGGCATACAGACGGACATCTCAATTCGCGGAGGGTCGTTCGACCAGACTATGATTCTGCTCAACGGCATCAACTTCACCGATGCCCGCACGGGGCATCAAACTCACTCACTGCCCGTCGATATGGATTGCATATCCGGCGTGGAGATTATCGACGGTGTTACAGGTGTCGGTGCCTTTGCGGGTGCCGTTAATGTACGTACCGCACCTTTGCATCCCGCATATCTGCGAGCCGATCTGTCCGGCGGCGCCTATGGATATGGTTATGCAAATATCTCCGGTGCTGCTACTTATAAGGACTTTACCCTTATGGCAATGGGTTCCGGTCGTCGCAGCGACGGGTATATTCACAACACAGACTTTCGCAACTGCAACGGGTATCTTCGTGCAACGTGGGATTCGGCTATAGCCGGATTTTTCGATGTTCAGGCCGGATATCAGAGCAGGGGATTCGGCTCTAACGGATTCTACTCGCTGGCGTATAAAGACCAGTTCGAACAGACGGAGACCGCATTGGCGTCGCTGCGCTGGGTTCGCGCCTTCGGGCCGCTTACAATCAATGCTGCCGGCAGTTACCGCAAGAACCTCGACCGTTTTGAACTCGTGCGCGGAAAACCCGATGCTGTGCCGTTCAACTATCACGATACCGACAATGCCGGTGCCGAACTGTGGGGTGATATGCGATGGGTTGGAGGTACAACATCATTGGGTGGCGATTATACCTATAATCACATTTACAGTACCGTTCTGGGGCATACGCTTGAGACGCCTCACGGACGATATACACACGGCGATGAGCGCCATGTGGGCAATCTGTGGCTGCGGCATATCAAACACTGGCAGCGCTTCGATGTCTCCGCTTCGGCCGGCATCAGTTTCTCGCCTTACGGTAATTCGGCCTTGTGGAGCATATCGGGAGGCTATCGCGCTCCCTTCGGGCTTGGTATCGAGGTCGGTGCCGGACAGTCGATGCGGCTTCCGACCTTTACAGACCTGTATTATACCGCAAAGGGATATGTATCCAATCCTGACCTGAAACCGGAACGCGCCGTAACGTATCGGTTGAAAGCAGGATATGGCTCAGAACATTGGAATGTCGGGGCATTTGTCTACTACCGCGATGCTGACAATATCATCGACTGGGTCAAGACTTCGGCAGAAAGCGACTGGATGTCGCAACAGATTACGGAACTCGGCACTTTCGGTGCGGAGTTGTCTGCCGGTTATGTTTCATCGGGCTGGCTGAGACGTGTATCGCTTGCCTACGGATATGTTCACGCCTCGAAAGACAGCGGCGGTCTTATATCAAAATATGCATTCGATTATATGCGCAATAAGGTAGCAGCCGGTGTAGAGGTGCATTTTCTGAAACGCTTTGCGCTCTCGCTGACGGGTACTCTCTACGACCGTACAGGCAGTTACGCGGATGCATCGGGAGCGGTGCTGAATTATAAGCCCTATTTCCTGTTGGACGGACGTCTTTCGTTTGAATGGCGGATTGTGCGTCTCTATATAGACGCTATGAATATAACAGATACGCGTTATTTCGACTACGGAGGTCTCCGTATGCCCGGTATATGGCTTTCGGGCGGCGTTACGGTAACGATATTCTAACTTCGCAGAAATTTTTTATTATGTAGAAAAGCACGGGGGCGGACAATGCCGGCTCCGTGCTTTGCATAAAAGGATTCAGAGAACTGCATTAAAATCCAAACGTGCGAAAATGCAGGCTATGAATTTTGGCTTTGCGCAATGCCCGTTTTTTCTTATCTTTGCGTTGGTACAGGCAATTTCGGACAAATAGCAGTCAATGTTGCAGCATATATCTTAATATGAAAAAGAGTGAGCAATATAAATCGCTGAACTTCCCATATGCCGAGTTGCGTCTGCAAAATGGCGATGACGGCAAGTGCAAGGTATACGATATTGTGCGCGGCAAATATATAGCATTTACTCCCGAAGAGCATGTGCGCCAACACACAATACACTTCCTTGTTTCGCATTGCAGTGTCCCTCTGCGCAGCATCATCGCCGAATATCCTGTAATCTTAAACGGTACGGCGCAGAGAGCGGATATTGTTGTGGTCGCTCCGTCCGGCGCGCCGTTGATGCTTGTTGAGTGCAAGGCGCCGGATGTGGTGATAGACAGATATACATTCAGTCAGGCCGTGCGATACAATATGATTCTCAAGGCTCGCTATATTATTCTTACAAACGGGCTGAAGCACTATTGCTATGAGTGTACGGCTGACGGCGGTTGTACTCCCATAAGCAGTTTCCCCCGATTCGAGTCGCAATAGTACGTATCGCTACAACGAGGGATATACCTTGGATATGTACGCCAGGAATTGTGCTTTGTAGTTTTCCCCTATTGGAACATACTCGTCGTTACAAAGATATATGCGGCCCCGCGAGTATCCGGTAACGCACTTCAGATTGACTAAATATGAACGGTGTACGCGCATAAACATATCGGAGGGCAGGGTAGCCTCCATATTTTTCATTCTGAAAAGCGTCATTATAGTTGAACCGTCCGACAGGTGTAAACGCATATATTCGCTCTCACTTTCGATATAGATTATATCTGTCAGCTTTACGAGAGAGGTCTTGTAGTCGGCCTTTATTGAGATATATTCGCCGTTCTCGTCGCTGTCGCCGTCGGCAATCTCCGCTTCGCTCTCTGCCGGCGCTTCAGACTCGTTGCGAAGACTGCTCTGATAGAGTTCGTACAGCGATACGGCCTTGTTTACGGCACGGCTGAACTCATCGAAGGAGAAGGGTTTGAGCAGATAGTCGATGGCATCGAGCCTGTATCCTTCTACGGCATATTCCGAGTAGGCTGTGGTAAATATCACCATCGTTCGCTGCTTAAGCTCCCGTACGAAATCAATACCGGTAAGGTCGGGCATATTGATATCGGCAAAAATCAAATCCACACTCTCTTGCTCCATAAACTCACGAGCATCTATGGCGCTGCTGAACTCTCCCGCAAGTTCAAGAGACGGGATACGGCGCACATATCTGCTTAACTGTTGCAGGGCAAGCGGCTCGTCATCTATGGTTATGCATCTTATCATTTTGTTACGGGTATTGTGAGTACGGTGCGGTAAATATCGGGGTTGGATGTGTCTATATCGAGTGAATAGGAGGATTTGTATATGAATCCCAATCGCTTGCGGACATTCTCCAATCCTATGCCGCCGGTATTATTCTTTGATAACGAGGCGTGATTGCTGTTCTCTATTGCAAATATAACCTTCCCGTCGGTGCATTTGACATTGATATGTATAAATGACGGTTTGCTGTAACTTATGCCGTGTTTGAATGCGTTTTCAACGAATACGATAAACAAAAGTGGCGGAATGAAGATGTTGGATATTCCCCTCGTCGGCTTTTTGAAATCAATATCGACACTGCTCGTATAACGAATCTTCATCAGATTGATATAGTTGTCCACAAACTTCAATTCGTTGAGCAGCGACAGCTCGTGAGCGCCGGATTCGTAGAGTACATATCGCATCATTTTCGACAACTCAATCACGCACTCTTTCGCCCTGTCGGTATCTATATCTATGAGAGCGTGTATGTTGTTGAGCGTATTCATAAAGAAATGGGGATTTATCTGATATTTCAGATAGGTCATTTCCGCTTGCAGGTTCTGCCTTTTGAGAACCTCCATACGCCGCTCATCGGATATTGACTTGTAAATAAATATAATTCCGTCGTGCATGCCGAGCATGAACAGTCCGAGCAACATATTCCAATACCATCTCAGGTCGGTCAGTGAGGCTTTGTATCTTGGAATGGATTCCGTTAAGTCATTGCTGTCGGGTGGTGTGCCGGCGATATACTGCTGGTACAACTCGGCACTTACAAATACCAGACACAGAAGCGCTACAACCGCAATCGTATAAGCAAGATAGTGCTTGCGGAGCAGCAACCTTCGCGCTACAAAGGTGTTGTTTATGACGAAAATTATAAAATATGGCGCAATCTTGAACCACGACATAAGGATGTTGTGCATATTGTATTCCCCTGCCGTCAGCGCCGAGTTAAGTATCGGTATAAGGAATATCACTATCCATACAATCGAGTAGAGAAGATTCTCGCTAAAGAGCATCTTCTTGTCCGCTATGTTAATATGGAACAATTTCGATTTCATAAAGCAATGCAGATAGAGCCGTATTGCGCAACTCTTATGCAAGATGTGATATTTTGGATTTTGTCGCTGCGTATTAGTCATCAGACCGTAATACGCAGCGACTTTTAGTAGATTTTTCGGGTATATTTATGCCCGAATGGTCCATTTAGAGATTCATTTTCGAAACATCGTACAGGTAGCGCTTAATGCTTCGCTTGGGAGTCTTCTCAAACTCGGTGGGGTAGAGCGTAATGTTGGAGACCTGTTCGTATGATGCCAACAGTTTGTTGAGCTGCACGAGATTCTCTTTCATTATACCATGAAGTTCGGATTTGTCTATACCCTCTTTTTCGGCTTGCTCATAGTCCGGTACCACAAGCGCGTGGAGTTTGCCGTTGCACTCAATAATAAGCGACTCAAGTACCATATACATATTATTGAGTTTATCCTCAATCTCTTCGGGGTATATGTTCTGACCGTTGCTTGTCAGAATCATAGTCTTTGAACGTCCGCGAATATATATGGTGCCGTCCTCGTCCATCGTTCCCATATCGCCGGTGTGAAGCCAGCCGTCAGGTTGCAGAACAGCGTCGGTATCTTTCTTGTTTTTATAGTATCCTACCATGACGTTTTCTCCGCGCACCATAATCTCACCGGCAATATGCTGCGGGTCCGGAGAGTCGATTTTCGCCTCTATGTAGCCGTTGATGTAGCGTCCGCATGAACCTGCCTTGAATTGATATTCCGGCGAGAAACTGATAAGCGGCGCACACTCGGTCATGCCGTAGCCGATAGTTATCGGGAAGTTAATCTTCATAAGGAACGACTCCGTCTCCTGGTTCATGGGAGCGCCGCCCACGATGAATATCATTACTTCACCGCCAAACGAGTTCATAAGTTTGGAGCGTATCAATGAGTATATGGCAGTATCGAGCAAAGGAATCTTCATGGCTATACTTATCGGACCCTTTTCAAGTACGGGAAGCACTTGCTTGCGATAGACCTTTTCAAGGATAAGCGGTACGCAGCACACAACCGTAGGTCTTACTGACTGCATTGCCTCTACAAGAATCTTCGGTGAAGGTATCCTGCCGAGCAGCGTTATATGACCGCCGGAAGCCAGCGGGGACAGGAAGTCAAATGCGCAACCGTATGCGTGTGCCAGCGGGAGGAAAGAGAGGATGCGTACACCTTTGCCGAAATAGTGGTCGCCATTTTTATTCACGGCATTTATGGCAAAATCGACATTTCCGGTGAGGTTGTTCAGCGTAAGCATTACACCTTTCGAGTGTCCGGTGGTACCGGAGGTGTAGTTAAGGACAACGACACGTTCATTCTCTATCTCGGGGTAGATGATATCGGCTTTACCGAAGCCGGACGGATGCTTCGCCTTGAACTCTTCGTGGATTCCGCCGCCCATATAAGCGGTAAGTTTTTCAGAATCGCGCTCGAAGATTACATGGAAGTCGGTCAATGAGAATACAGCCTCGATTTTCGGTATCTGGTCCTCTTCGATGACATCCCAATAAGTGTCTCCGAGAAAGAGCAGGCGGCTCTCCGAGTGATTTATAATATGAATTATATCGTTGGCGGTGAAGTCCTGAAGTATAGGTACAAGACAGGCACCATATGTTATTGTGGCTATGTAGGTTATACACCAGCGCGGATTGTTTCGTCCGATAAGCGCCACTTTATCTCCTGGATTGATACCGGCATTATTGAAAAGTTGATGCAGTTTTGCAATCGCTGCGGCCATATCCCTGTATGAAAAGGTCTCTTTCTTGAAATAGTCTGTAAGCGCCGGCATATCGCAGTTGTCGCGAAAACTCGACTCATACATTTTCACAAGGTTTGATGTCAGCATAATAGTTGAAGTTTTTGATATTATCGGCGTTGAGCCGTATTCTTTTATTTGTCGGGTATATTTGTTTTACGATGCTTCCAGAGCAATATTTTAGACTCTGTTCCGGCGCGCAGACGCGCGATGTTTTTACGGTGTGTCCATATCAGCATACCGGCCACAAAAACCGAGAAGACGATAAGGGTTATCGACATATCGTGGTGTCTTGCATATGCGGCACCTGAAAATATAAGAATCAATATGGGGAAACAGCATCCTGCGATTATCGAGGCAAGCGATACATAGTGCCATACCATAAATACAATAAACCATATCCCGAAGCAGAGCAACGCCACTGCCGGTTGTATACCTGTTATGGCGCCTATTATGGTAGCTACGCCTTTACCCCCTTTGAAGTTGGCGAACATCGGGAATATATGCCCGAGGACAACGGCTACTGTTGCCGCGATTTTGAAATTTACAAGTAAAGACGGAGTCAAATCCGCGTTGTAGCGCAACAAAGACATAATTGTTACGGCAATGAACCCCTTTATGAAATCAATTACGAATACAGGGAGCGAGGCTCTCCAGCCAAGTACGCGCAGCATATTTGTCGTACCGGCATTTTTACTTCCGTATTCTCTGATATCTACTCCGTAATATCGCTGTCCTATCCACACTGCACTGGGTATCGAACCTAAAAGGTATGCGATAATTACGAGTGTCGCGGCCAAGTAATACGTAATAATCATAACGCTCTTTCCTGCTACAATTTTTGACAAAGATAATCAAATTTTCCAAAAGAGCGCCTGCTGTCTGAAAATCATTCATTCGAGGCGGCTTGTTGTAGTGTATATTTTGCATCTTTTTATTATCTTTGCGACAAGTTAAAAAATGCCGGTTTTATGACAGTTGAAAAAATATTCGAACCAGTGTTTTCGTGGCGTTGGTGGCTGACTTGGGTCTCCATATTTTTGGGATGCTTGATTGTTGCCGTAGGTTATGTGTTCTTCATCAACCCCTACAATATCGTTCCGGGAGGCGTGTACGGTGCAAGTATCGTGATGCACAATATATTCCCGTCCGTACAGATAGGTACGTTCGGATATATGTTCGATGTTCCGCTGATGTTGATATCGCTGCTCATATTCGGCCGGACATTTGGCGCCCGCACCCTTGTTGCTGCTTTGACCACACCCGGTCTCATGAATATCCTTACGCGGATTGTCTATCCCAAAGAGGCTTTGGAGAGCCTTGACCCGGCACAACTGCTTCATGGTCATATAGACCTGTCCAATGACCTGATACTTGCAACAATAGTCGGTTCCGTGCTTATCGGTATAGGTTCCGGTCTCGTAGTGCGCAATCAGGCAACGACAGGCGGTACCGATATTATAGCAATGATATTGCAGAAGTACTGCCATATAAATTTCTCGAACGGCGTGCTGTTGGCGGATAGCGTTGTCGTCCTTTCCGGTCTGATTGTAATCGGTTTCGGTATCGGAAATCCTGAGGCCGCAGAATCTATGGGATGGATATTGTCGCTCTATTCGCTTATCTCGATTTACATTATTTCACGAGTTATTGCCTATGTGATTGACGGCGCGTCATACGACAAGATGATATTTATCATAAGCGATGGACATCGTGATGAACTGCGCAAACTTATAGTCGAAGATTTGGACCGCAGTGCAACATATATCAAGGCTTGCGGAATGTATACGGGAAAGGAGCATGAGATGCTGTTCTTGGTCGTCAGCCGCAAGGAGATACAGATGGTGCAGCGACGTGTAAAGAGCATCGACCCCAAAGCCTTTATGGTAGTAACGGATGCATACGATACTTTTGGCGAGGGTTTTAAGCCGTTGCCCGACGACAATGAGATGCATGTGTCATAAACTAATTGTTTTTGTTTCAACGTGAAAAACGAACTTAAATCAGGAGACTGCGAATTGAATACGTTATCAATAAATAATCTGCGCCCGCTCAGGGGTGTCGGCCGAAAACTCTATATAGAGACCTACGGTTGCCAGATGAATGCCGGTGACAGCGAGATTGTCGTGTCGATAATGCAGACCGACGGTTATTTTCATACCGATAATCTCGAAGAGGCCGATGTCGTGCTTATCAACACCTGCTCCATACGCGATAATGCCGAGCAGCGTATTTGGGGGCGTCTGGATGAACTGCGCCGTTTCCGCAAGAAGAAACCCTCTTTGGTGGTAGGTGTCATCGGCTGTATGGCTGAGCGGCTGAAGGAGACGCTGACAGAGTCCGAGTATGGTGTAAATATCGTTGCCGGTCCCGACTCTTACCGCGACCTGCCGCGATTGGTCCGTGAGGCAGAGAGTGGCGGCAAGGGAATCAATGTGCTGCTGTCAAGTGAGGAGACCTATGCCGAATTGTCGCCTGTGCGATTAGACAAAAATGGCGTCTGCGCATTTATATCCATTATGCGCGGATGCAACAACTATTGCTCATATTGCGTGGTGCCGTATACTCGCGGCATTGAACGTAGCCGCGACCCTGAAACGATTGTTCGTGAGGCCGAGAATCTTTTTGCCAACGGATACAGAGAGGTTACGCTGCTGGGACAGAATGTCAATTCATATAAATTCGGAGATATTGATTTCCCGGCACTTATGCTGCGTGTCGCCGATATCTCTCCGCTGCTGCGTGTTCGTTTCGCAACATCCCATCCCAAGGATATGAGCGACCGCCTTTTGGAGGTTATGGCGTCGAGGAGCAATATCTGCCGGTGCATCCACCTGCCGGCACAATCAGGCTCGTCCGTCGTCCTCGAAAGAATGAATCGCAAATATACGCGTGAATGGTATCTCGACCGCATAGCGGCTATACGACGCTATATGCCTGATTGTGCCATAACAACCGACCTTATAGCAGGCTTTTGCGGAGAGACGGAAGAGGACCATGCACAGACGCTGTCGCTAATGCGCGAAGTGGGTTATGAGTTCGCCTATATGTTCAAATACTCTGAACGTCCGGGAACCTTTGCCCAGCGTCATATTCCGGATGATATTCCCGAAGATGTCAAGACGGCGCGCCTGTCGCAGATTATTGCGTTGCAGAATGAACTTTCTGCCGAGAGCAACCGCCGTGATATAGGTAAGGAGTTCGAGATTCTTATAGAGGGTGTATCGAAACGCAGCGATAAACAACTCTTCGGTCGTACATCTCAAAACAAGGTCGTTGTATTCGACCGAGGTGATTGCCGAATAGGTGAATATGTACGCGTTAAGGTTAATTCGTGTTCATCGGCCACTCTGCTTGGAGAAGTCGTCGGACGGTAATCAGCAGTGGAGTGATATAAATGTGTGCAATTAAGAAAAAGCAATAAGATATAAGATATGAGTTTACAATGCGGAATAGTAGGTTTGCCCAATGTCGGCAAATCAACGCTTTTCAACTGTCTTTCAAATGCCAAGGCGCAGTCGGCCAACTTCCCGTTCTGTACCATTGAACCTAATGTGGGGGTTATAACCGTTCCGGATAAGCGGCTTGTTGCGCTGGCGGCTATCGATAACCCGAAGAGGGTAGTGCCTACAACGGTCGAGATTGTCGATATTGCAGGGCTAGTCAAGGGTGCTTCCAAAGGCGAGGGTCTCGGCAATAAGTTTTTGGCAAATATACGCAATACGGATGCTGTTATCCATGTCCTGCGATGCTTTGATGATGACAATATAACGCACGTGGACGGTTCGGTAGACCCCGTGCGCGACAAGGGAATCATTGACACCGAGTTGCAACTAAAGGATTTGGAAACGGTGGAGAATCGTATAGGCAAAGTCCAGAAGCAGGCTACTACCGGCGGCGATAAGACGGCAAAGAGGCAGTATGAGATACTGCTGCGTTATAAGGAGGCTCTCGAGCAGGGATTGAGCGCCCGCACGGTCGAGGTAGAGAAGGAGGACCGCAAGTTGCTCACCGACCTTAATCTGCTGACCGACAAGCCGGTGCTTTACGTCTGCAATGTTGATGAGGGCAGCGCTGTCAGCGGTAATGCCTATACTGAGGCAGTGGCAAAGGCCATTGCCGGTGAAGGCGCCCAGATGCTGATTGTCGCCGCATCGGCGGAGGCCGATATTGCGGAGTTGGAGAGTTATGAGGAGCGTCAGATGTTCCTTGAAGATATGGGTTTGGAGGAGTCAGGTGTGGACCGGTTGATAAAATCGGCATACCGATTGCTTGAACTCGAGACGTTCTTCACGACAGGCCCTGACGAGACCCGTGCATGGACATATCGTCGCGGTATGAAGGCTCCGCAGACGGCAGGTATTATACATACCGATTTCGAGAAGGGATTTATACGTGCCGAGGTTATAAAGTATGACGATTATGTTTCGCTTGGTTCCGAGAAGGCGTGCCGCGATGCCGGCAAGATTGGTATCGAGGGTAAGGAGTATGTCGTATGTGATGGGGATATAATGCACTTTTTGTTTAACGTATAATGTGTGGAATAATGAAACATTCTTGGATTGCCGTTACAGCGGTATGTGTTGCAGCGGTGGGTGTTGCGGCGATTTTGGCTCACGCTTACACTTACAAATATCGCACGCAGCAAACGGTTACAGTTACGGGTCTTGGCGAAACGGAGTTCACCTCTGACCTTATTGTGTGGAACGGATATCTGCGTGCCGAGTCGTCCGATGTGATTAATGGCTATGAGAAAATAGAGTCGGACAGAGAAAAAGTAGTTAATTTTATTGAATCCAAAGGAATAGACCCTTCGACGGTTGTATTCGGCTTTGTGAATGTCAGTGAGAACTATGAATCCATATACAGCACGCAAGGGAATTATATGGGACAGCGGTTCAAAAATTATGAACTGCGACAGGAATTTACAATCGAGTCGCGCGATGTAGACTTGGTAGAGAGCGTATCGCGAGAGATATCATCGCTTATAGCCGACGGAGTATCGATAGATGCAGGAATGCCGGCATATTACTATACGGAGCTGGATAATGTCAAGCAGTCGCTTATAGAATCGGCTTCGGCTGATGCGCTGGCGCGTGCAAGTAATATCGTAACCAATGCCGGCGCACGTCTCGGTTCGCTTGTATCGGCACGTATGGGTGTCTTCCAGATTACGGGAGCCAACAGCGATGAGAGTTTCTCTGCCGGAGGCTCTTTCAATACCTCGAGCCGGCATAAAAAGGCGAGGATAACGATTCGCACGGAGTACCTGGTAAAATAGGTATGTGCCGCAATGCGGTGTAAATAATAATAGAGAACTATATAAACCGAAATAAAAACTTTAATAATGAACAGACCGGTTAGAGTACGTTTTGCTCCGAGTCCTACGGGACCGCTTCATATCGGCGGAGTGCGTACGGCACTTTATAACTATCTTTTTGCCCGCCATCACGGCGGAACTATGATTCTGCGCATCGAAGATACGGATTCGCAGCGTTTTGTCCCGGGCGCCGAAGACTATATTATTGAGTCGCTTAAATGGTGCGGAATAGAAATCGACGAAGGAGTCGGCGTGGGCGGTCCGCACGCCCCGTATCGTCAGAGTGAACGCCGTGAGATATATCTTAAATATGCGCTGCAACTCGTAGAGTCAGGATGGGCATATTATGCCTTCGATACGGCGGACGAACTGGAGACGCTGCGCAAACAGTACGAAGAGCAGGGTAAGACCTTTGCTTATAATTATGAGGTGCGCGAAACACTCCCCACGTCGCTCTCGCTCAGCGCAGAGGAAGTGCAGGCGCGTATTGAACGCGGAGACCGCTGGGTCATCCGTTTCAAAATGCCCGCGCATGAAACGGTTAAGATGCACGACCTTATACGCGGAGACGTTGAAGTGGATACATCTACACTCGATGATAAGGTGCTTTACAAATCTGCCGATGCGCTGCCGACCTATCATCTTGCAAATATAGTCGATGACCGTCTTATGGAGGTGTCGCATGTCATTCGTGGTGAGGAGTGGCTGCCTTCGCTGCCGTTGCACTACCTTCTCTACAAAGCGTTCGGTTGGGAGAAAGAACAACCTGAGTTCGCTCACCTGCCGTTGCTGCTCAAGCCGACGGGCGGCGGTAAACTCTCCAAGCGCGACGGCGATAAAATGGGTTTCCCGGTATTCCCGCTCTATTGGGTGTCGCCGGCAACGGGCGAGACTGCTCACGGATATCGTGAGGACGGTTACTTCCCCGAAGCATTTATCAATATGCTGGCTCTGCTCGGATGGAATCCGGGTACAGAGCAGGAGTTGTTTTCGATGCAGGAACTTATAGAATTGTTTTCGCTCGACCGTGTGTCGAAATCCGGAGCGCGATTCCAACCTGAAAAAGCGAGATGGTTCAATGCGCAGTATATGCACCGCAAGAGCGAATCGGAACTGGCTGCTCTCTATCAGCCTATTCTGAAGGCTCACGGTGTGGAGACCTCCGATGAACTTGCAGGCAAAGCAGCCTGGATTATGCGTGAGAGGGCGACATTTATTACTGACTTGTGGGATTTGACATCGTTCTTCTTTGTTGCTCCGACGGAATATGAGGAGAAGCAGTCCAAAAAGTATTGGAAGGGTGAGAATCCTGCCATATTGCGTGAGTTGCGTGAAGTGCTGGCCTCTATCGACGATTTCTCGCTCGAAAACACAGAGCATATCGTTCATTCGTGGATTGAGGAGAAGGGCTATGGAATGGGACAGGTCATGAATACGCTTCGTTTGGCGCTTGTCGGTGCCGGCAAAGGCCCCGGTATGTATGATGTAACATCATTTATTGGTAAGGATGAGACGCTGCGCCGTATAGATAATCTCTTTGCCAATCTTCAACCGGCTCAGTAAGTGTTTGCTAAACCAAAAAACTACGATATACCTATGGAAATAGAACAGCAAGTATGGGGTTTGACCCCGGAGGGTGAGGCAGTGATTCTATATACGCTGCGCAATGACAACGGTTGCGAGGTGCAGGTGTGCAATCTCGGAGCTGCGATGGTGTCGGTAAAGTGTCCGGACCGCAATGGGGTTGTTGCCGATGTGATTCTCGGATACAAGGATTTTGCAAGTTACTGGAATGACCCGGCATGCAGCGGCAAGAGTGTCGGCCGTGTAGCCAATCGTATCGCCGACGGCCGTATGACTGTAGACGGTGTGGACTATAAACTTGAGACAAACAATGGACCCAACCATCTTCACGGAGGCTCACGCGGATTCGGTAACAGGCTGTGGGATGCTCGTGTGGAGACAAATCGTGTGGTATTCTCATTGCAGTCTGAGGATGGCGATGCAGGATATCCCGGAGAGGTGCAGATTGAGGCTGCATACGACCTCGACGAAGAGAATAATATATGTCTGACCTATGTGGCGCGCACCGACCGTCTGACTCCTGTCAATATCACCAATCACACATATTGGAACCTTGCAGGAGAGGATAGCGGTGATATTCTCTCGCATGAACTTCGTCTGAACTGTTCGCATGTCCTCGAGATGAATCCAGTGCAGATTCCTACCGGAAAACTGCTTGAGGTTGCCGGAACGCCTATGGATTTCACTTCGTTCCGCCGTTTTGGCGACGGTATCGCATCGGAGTTCAACCATATCAAGGATTTTCGCGGATATGACCATTTCTTCGTTCTGGACAACTGGAAACCGAATATCCTGAGCGAAATAGGCGAGTTGCGCGACCCGAAATCCGGCCGTAAGGTTACGGTGCTTTCGTCGCAGGCAGGCGCTATGGTCTATACCGGTAACTGGCTTGCCGGCGGTTGCCCCGAAACAAAGTCAGGCAAGCGATATGAGGACTATGCAGGAGTGGCTATCGAGTGTCAGAACTATCCGGATGCTATTAACCACCCCGAATTTCCGTCGGTATTGCTTAAGCCGGAAGATACATACTGCCAGAAGATAGTATTCCGTCTCGGCGCTGAATAAACAATCGAAATAGAACATAAAAAAACGTAATATGATATGAAAAGCAAGTTGATTATGGCGCTCATGTGCGTCGGAATATTTACAGCATCGGTCAGCGCTTACGGCGCTTCCGATTATGCAATGTATGAGAGTGCAATGTCGGTAAACCGTTGCGACGATGACTCGAAACAGGCCGAGGCTCTGTTAAGAGAGGCGATATCTGAAGTGGAAGTGCCGATGTATGCCGGTGATGGTATTGTTATTACTGCAATTTATATTAAGGGCGATTACCTGACATATCGTGCCGAATGCGATGAAACCATAATTGATATCGACCTCCTGAACTCTTTAAAGTCAACTCTCAAGGACAGCCTGATATCGGAGTTACGGTCTCAATCAGACCTTTCGATGACGTTTCTTGTGAGACTGTGTATTATGGCTAATAAAGGTCTGTGTTATATCTATGTAGGCGATACTACCGGAGATACTTGTACAGTCTATATTCATTGCAGTGAATTGAGCAAGCTTCTGTAAGACCGTATCGGTATTAATAAAGCGGAGAGACCGAACCTTAAAGCATTGGTTCGGTCTCTCCGCTTTATGCACTGTAGCAATTATTCGGCAGTTGTGCAATTATGCCTGTGGTGATGTCCATTATGCTTGTGTGTCGGGCAATGGCCGCGACGGCTGAAGTCGCCTCCTCGTTTGTTTAACTGCTCGAATGCACGCTTTGCCAGCATATTGTCTATGCGGTACAACTCTGCTATCTGACGAGGGTTCAGCACGGCGGAGAATCTTGCTATATACTCCTTGCGAACAGTTGCAATATGTATTTGATGGTCGAGGCTCTTGTTAAGCATATCCAACATCTGTTCGTCTGTCGCGTTGGCAGGATTGATTCGCTCACCCCGTTTCTCATTTCCGCGCAACGCTTCGCGATATTCGCCGTATATCGGTACGAAGGTCTCAAACTGTTTGTCGTCGAGCGACAACTCTGCACGAATGATTGTCATTACCGACTTCTGCAACTCCTCTCTCTTGTTGCGATTATTCTCTCCTTCCGGTCTGTTGTTTGCTGCTGTTGCAAAGGCTGCGGTCATCGTCATTATGACCAGTAACATCATACGTTTCATAATCTTCTCTGTTTTAGGTTTTACATCTTGTTTTGTTTCTCTGACAATATGTTATAATGTCTTAAAAGTCCCGGTAATACATATAATACTCATCGAGTACATCGAAGTTGTCCGCATACGCCAACGCCAGATATTCCAGTTCATCCGAGTCTACATCTTGCAGTTTTGCGCAGTATTCATTGTATGCAACTTCACTCTCTGATGTTTGATGTACAGACACCTCTCTTTTGGCAAATTTCAGCCAAAACGCTGATACTATTGCCACGCTCACAAGCGCTGCATAAGCCAAACGCAGATATATCTTGCCTGAACCGTGTGCGCGGCTGCCGCTTATGCGAGCGGCGGCTCTCGCCTCTCTTTCAGCCTCATCGAAAAATCCTTCCGGAGTGCTGTAAGGCATATTCTTGCCTACGGTTTTGAAATCGAACTCGGGTTTCATAGTATCATCAACTCTTTAATGCGCTTTTGTGCATAGTGGTAATTTGTTTTCAGCGATGCTTCGCTTATGCCTGTTATTCGACTTATCTCGGCATAGGAGAGTTCGTCGTAATATCGCAGATTGAATACTGTTCGCTGTTTTGTCGGCAGGGACAGCAGTGCTTTCTGGAACTTGCTCTCGATGCTTTCTGACGATTCACCCTCACTCTCGGCAAATCTCTCCAAAAGGCGAGACCCGGGGTCATCAAAGAACATCAGCGGTCGGCGGTATTTATGCCGCAGCATACTCAGACAGTTGTTGGTCGCTATGCGATAGAGCCAGGCCGTAAGTTCTGCTCCGCTTCCCCTGAATGAGCCGATGCCGTCAAACACCTTTATCCACGTCTCTTGCAAAAGGTCTGCTGCATCATCGTGGACTACCACCATACGCCTGATATGCCAGTAGAGGCGCTGCGTGAAGGCGTGTACAAGTGCGTCGAAGCCCTCATTACGCAACTCGGGTGATTTCAGCATTCGCAATATTTCATTGTTGTCAATTGCCATCTTTTGTTCGGGTTTCTGTTTATTAGACGCTGCTGGTCTGCCAAAGTTAAATCTTAAATATGAAAAAAACGCAACGGGCATCTGAAAAAGATGCCCGCCACGCCAATAGTGCTTGTTTTGCAGATGCTAAGTGTTTATGCTGAATAGAGTTTGCTTTGTCCTGTCAGGGTAATTTAGTATGCAACTATATCTTCGTTGATTACAACAGTCCAGTCAAAGAGGTCATTGGCACACTGCTGCTGGAAACGGGCAATTTGAGACATATTCGTCGTATCTGCCATCAAGGCATCTACAAACTGTGTCATTGTAGGATAATAGTTGTCTACCTTGTTTGCCAGACAGCTGTAAAATGCGTGCTGCTGCGAGCGGTCAAGTCCTGCCGGCAGTATATTGCGACCTACGAGGTATGAGTAAGGGAATATATGACGCATATTGTGAGCATCGGCATCAAGTTCTTTTACAATAGTCGTTACCACGTAGACCTGCACCGTGTCATTCACGCCGGGCATCTGAATAAAATTCGTGTAGACCGGATAGTCCTGTTCGAGTGCAAGTGTTACATCATCAGTGAAGAGTGAAAATTCTGCATCTGTCAGGTCATTCAAATAAGCAGCCTGCCTGTATTCGCGCAGTTTTTCGCGCATCTCCTGACGTTGGTTGTGATTCCACTTCGCCTGTTGCGTGCAACCGGAGAAGAAGGTAACACCGATAAATGCTACCAAGGTGAGGTGTAAAAATTTTTTCATTGCGAAAGTTATGTTTATTGGTTTTTAACTTTCGCATAGATAGTGCAATTGGCGTGCCAATTTCGTTTATTGCGCTCTGCGTCCGAGTTTCAGCCAGCGCACGTAGCCTGCAACGGCAAGTATGGAGTAGATGCAATAGAGACCTGCCGTCAGCGGTATCCCTTTATATATATATAGTCCGACTGTTACCATATCGACGACCAGCCATACGAGCCACTGCTCGATATATTTGCGCGACAGCATCCAGTATGCGACAATGCACAATGCCGTTGTAAGACTGTCCCAGAATGGAACCGTACTGTCTGTAAATTTGGTAAGTATAAGATATATCGCTGCTTGTAGAGTAGCGTAAGCCAATATCAAAAAGGGTATTGCTTTTACGGGTGTGTGGCTTATCGGAATCTCGTTCCTGCCGGTGCCGGTATCGCCTCGATGCCAAACCCAAAGACCGTACAGCCCTGCCAGCACGTAGTATATCTGCATCGAGCAGTCGGCATATAGTCCCTGGTTGAAATAGAGTATGCCGTGAACGACGGGCATTATCAGTCCGACAATCCACAACCTGATATCGGCTTTGTACTCGAGCCAAAGGTATAGCAGCCCGAGTACAACTCCGATAATCTGCAAAAGCAATTTCCAGTCCACTGCTTTTAGAAGTTAAGTGTTACGTTTGCAATGAAGTGCAGAGGTGCCTGCGGGAAGTAGCACGCCCACGACTTGCGGTCGGCGAGGGTGTCGCCATCGAGCCAGGAGCCTCCGTAGCCGTTGCTGCAATACTCGGCATTGAAGAGATTGTATATCTGCACGCCGAAACGCACACTTCTGATTGCCTTGGTGTGAATGGTATAGCCTAAATTCAGATTGGTTACGCAGTAGGGGTCGATAGTCAAATCTTCGTATTCGCCGTTGGTGATATACTGCTTGCTGACATATTGTGTGTGAAGCACAGCCTCAAAGCCCTTGACATGGAAGTCGAAAATGGCAGATGCCATAGCCGACGGCGAGTAGGATATGGTAGTTGTGCCTCGGTCGAATACCTTGCCGTCTATATTTTCTTGATAATTGAGTATCCGGTTCTGACTCAACGTTGCATTTGCTCCGAAGGTAAACCATTTTGCCGCACGGACGGCCAGCGTCAGTTCCACTCCGCGCCGATAACTCTTCGGTACATTTATATTGAGGTTGTCGCCTCCGTCATTTACGAAGCCGGTGTATACGAGTTGATTTCTGTAATTCATATAGTACAGGTTTACACCTGCATCGACTATCGGATGCGTGTAACGATAACCCAACTCATAGTCGTAAAGCACTTCGTGCTTCGGCTCCTCCTCCAGACCTGAGAAGAGGTAACGGTCGGTAAAGTCTCCTCGCGTAGGTTCGTGGTGAGCAACGGCAAATGATGCATAGAGAGAGTGATGTTTTGCAAAATCGTATGTTAGTCCGGCATGGGGATTAAAGAAATGGTAGTTGCGATTGACATTCACGGGCTGCATCTCGAGTTTGTTCCAGTCGTAGTTGTCATTCGTTCCCCACGATTTGTAGTGAACGTAACGATATTGCAGGTCGGCAAAGAGGTGCAGACCTCTTACCACTTGCCAGTCTGCTTTGGCAAAGATGTTAGCATCGGTTTTGCGAACATCGTTGTCGTACCATATTTTATCTTTGTACAACTGTTCATCCGCACCATCGACCCAGTACAGAGTACCCCAGTGAGGGCAGGCATAGAGGCTCCACGAACCGCCAAATGCCACGTTTACATTTTTTGTATTGTAGAGTGCTGCTGCATTTATACCTCCCAAGTGGTTGCGCATAAACTTGCCGCGAATAAGGTCTGCCTGGTCGATACCGTCGCCAAGGTTGAGATTATCGTAGCCCATAATCCATGCATCATCCTTGTACTGTTTGTAATACCCGTATCCATAGGTGTAGAAACCGGTAACATTAAGCGCCCACTTGTTATTGAATATGTGGTTTACTATGAGTTGATTATTGATTTGCAGGTAGTTGTCTGTCTGGTCGTCGTAATATGCGACACGGCTGCCGTCAGCAAGTATAAAAGGACCGTTTTCGGTCGAATACTGTCCGCTGTCGTGATAGCGGCGTCCGTAGAGTTTCATATCCTCCTTGGACACGCCGTTGTAGGTGAGATACGTTTTTGCTTTGCCTCCGAAAGAGAGCAGTTTGACCATCGTGCCGCCGTTATAGTAGGCACCCTGAAGCATATATGACTTGAGGTCGGTTGCACCTCGGTCCACATATCCGTCAGACCCGATGTGCGTCAGACGCGCATCTACCATCCAGTGTTCTCCGATAAGTCCCGAACTGATATTTACAGCCTGCTTGTTTGTATTATACGAGCCGTATGAGAGTGATGCCGAACCTCCGAACTGCATCGAGAGGGTAGAGGTGGTCATATTTACGGCACCGCCGAAAGCGCCGGTTCCGTTGGTCGATATTCCGGCACCGCGCTGCACCTGAATGTCGCCTACGGCAGATATCAGGTCGGGCGTGTCGTACCAGTACATCGAGTGAGAGTCGGCATTGTTCATTGATACGCCGTTGATTGTAACATTGATGCGCGTGGCATCCGTACCGCGCAGCCTTATCGACGTGCCGCCTATACCTAAACCCGTCTCATTGGTGGCAATCATCGAGGGCGTAAGTGCCAGCACCGACGGTATGTCGAGTCCGTAGTTGTTGCGGGCAATCTCGCTGTTCGAAATGTTGTCATAGGCCACTGGCGTGTTGCGTGTCGCACGTTGCGCAGTTACTTCGATAAGTTGGATTTGGTGTACTTCGAGCGAATCCGTCTCGGATTGCATCTGTTGTGCCGCTGCGGGCATTATGGCAGCAGATATGGCTGCCAGAGATGAAAAAATCCTTTTCATACTTTTTTATTGAGGTTAATAAAATAGTTGAAAAGGGGTATGTTGGATTTGTACTCTGTTCCCGGTATCGGCATTATCCGTCTCCGGTGCTATGGGTATAATCTCAGCCTGCATAAGCAAGCACCCCTGTTCATTTCGGTCGCAAAGATAACTATTTTTTAGAAAATAATGCAAAAAAGAGCGGCAACGGAATTTACGCTGCCGCTGGTGCATATTGTTTGGCGGCGGTCTATTCGTTAAGAAATTTTTTCGACACGATGACCCTTACCGCCCTGTGCAGAATGCCGAACTCCAAAGGAGTTGAGCCGAGCAACTCGCCGTCTACCTCCAAAATGGAGTCTGGCGACGAGGTAATGGTTATTTTGCTGCCCTGAATGTGCATCGTGTGGCCTATGCTGTATATCTGACCGTTGAAGAGTTTGCGCATACGGAACAGAATGTGCCACCAGTGTATAGGTCTTATGATTGTTATATCAAACAGACCGTCGTCCGCCGTAGCGGCAGGCAACTGCTGTATTCCGCCGCCGTTGTATTTGCCTATACCTACGGCAATGCTGAAAAGAAGGTCGTTGTATACTATGTTGCCATCAACGCTGACTTTTACACCAGCAGACTTGTAGGCAAAGAACGAGCGCACGACACTCCATAGATATAGACGGCGTCCATGACGGCCCTTTGCTTTCAGGTGGTTGAAGCGACGTACGACGCAGGCGTCGAATCCCGAGCCGGCTACGTTGGCCATATATCGCTTTTGGCGATATTGCGACTCTTCGTAGGTAACCTCTCCGACATCCTGCAAAAACGAGCAGCCATCCTTTATGGCCTGTACGGCATCGGAGTAGCGTGTCGGTATGCCGAACATCTTTATCCAGTCATTGCCTGTACCGACAGGTATCACGGCGAGCAACACCTCGTCAGGAGTGATTCTCTTTTGTATAAACAGACCGTTCACCACTTCGTGCAGCGTGCCGTCGCCGCCAATAACTATTATCTTGCGATAACCGTCATTAACGGCTTTTACGGTCAGTTCAACGGCATGCGACTTATGCTCTGTGAAAACCGGCTCGCACTGGATGCCTTTGTCTCGCAGCAGTTTGGATATCAGCGGCAGGTCTTGCAGACCGCGTCCCATGCCTGCAACGGGATTGACAATTATGAACCAGCGATTGGGTTCGGGAGTATTGTTTGCGGTCTCTTCCATACAGCAATTTATTTGCCTGTAACGTTATTTTACAGGTGCGTTTTTGAGTGTGTCGAGCAGGAAGGCATAGAACTTTCCGACCGATGCTATGTTTACCTTCTCGTCCGGAGAGTGGGGATAGCATATCGTCGGGCCGAATGAAATCATATCCAAACCAGGGTATGTGCCGCCTATTATTCCACATTCCAAACCTGCGTGTATTGCAGTTACGGCAGGTTCGACACCGAACAGTGCCTTATATGAGTCTCTCATTGCGTGCAGAACGGGTGAATTCATATCAGGATTCCACCCATCGTAAGAACCTGAAAGTTCCACCTTAAATCCGGCCAGTTCCAATACGGCGCTCATCGCTTCTCCGAGAGCAACCTTCTCGCTGTTCATCGAACTGCGAAGCAGGCATTGCATTTTCACCGACGAGCCGTCCGATACGACACGAGCGAGATTGGTCGAGGTCTGTACCAAACCCTCCATAGCCGAAGACATACGGATAACGCCGTCGGGCAGGCCGATTACGGCTTTTGCGAGACGGGATGCAGTGTCGGCAGGCATCACCGTTGCGGGCATCGCCGCCTCGGCAACCTCTACCGATATCGAATCTTCAATGCCGTCAAACTCGTTTATGATTGTCTTCTCATATTCCGCTGCCTCTGCGGCGAAAGTCGGGACATCTTTTACCAGCAGGGTGGCAACGGCTTCACGAGGTATAGCGTTGCGTAGACCTCCGCCATCGATTGCTGCCAGCAAATACTCCTGCTTTGCTGCATTAAGAAAGCGGAACAGCAGACGGTTGGCATTGCCTCTCTGACAACCTATCTGTATGCCGGAATGACCGCCCTTCAGTCCTTTGACGGTAAGTGTTATCGCCTTGTAACCTGTGGCAGGAGCCGCTTCGGCGCTGTATCCGAGCGAAGCATTCAAATCCAATCCTCCGGCGCATCCTACATAGAGTTCGCCCTCGGTCTCAGAGTCGAGATTGAGCAGAATATCGCCTTTGAGAAGACCGGGTTTAAGTCCGAAGGCTCCGTCCATACCCGTCTCTTCGGTTGCGGTGAAAAGACCCTCTATATCTCCGTGAACGGCACTATCGTCTGCCAATACTGCCAAAATCGAGGCTGCGCCTATACCATTGTCGGCACCGAGAGTGGTTCCGTTTGCCGTTACCCACTCACCATCGACATAAGCCTCTATGGGGTCATTCTCAAAATCGAACTCCTTGTCATTGTTCTTCTGCGGCACCATATCCAGATGTGCCTGAAGAACGATTCCTTTGCGGTTCTCCATGCCGGGTGTCGCACCCTTGCGTATATATACATTTCCGGCCTCGTCAAGACAGTGTTCCAATCCGTGCCTCTCGGCGAAACGGAGGATATATTCGCGTATACGCTCCTCGTGGTGCGACGGGCGCGGAATGGCGGCTATCTCGGAAAAATATTTCCATACGGCTGCGGGTTGCAGTGCATTAAGGTTCTTATCCATGATTGTATGCTATTTTATAATTATTTATTGTTCTCCTCTTTTTTGTGCCTGTCAGCATCTTTGTCGAAGGCGTCTACGATATGTTTCACCAAATCGTGCCGCACGATATCGCGCTTGTCGAACTCGACGAAACCTATACCGTTTATTCCGTTCACTATGTTCATGGCGCGTGTAAGCCCGCTGTCCGAGCGGTGCGGCAGGTCAATCTGCGTAACGTCGCCCGTAACGATAAACTTTGCATTGCGCCCCATACGAGTAAGGAACATCTTTATCTGCGGCAGGGTAGTGTTCTGTGCCTCATCAAGGATTACGAATGCGTTGTCAAGCGTGCGTCCGCGCATATATGCCAACGGCGCAATCTGAACCGTTCCCTCCTCCATAAATTTCTGCAGACGTGCCGGCGGAATCATATCGTTGAGAGCATCGTACAGCGGTTGCAGATAGGGGTCGAGTTTCTCTTTGAGGTCTCCTGGCAGAAAACCGAGTTTCTCGCCGGCCTCGACTGCCGGACGTGTGAGAATCACTCTCTTTACCAACTTGTCGCGCAAGGCTCTTACGGCAAGCGCTATGGCCGTATATGTTTTTCCGGAACCGGCAGGCCCTGTTGCAAAGAGCAGGTCGCAGGTGCGTCCAAGTTCAACCATACGCTGCTGATTGACAGTCCTGGCACGTATTATACTTCCGTTGTTTCCATATACTATGACATCGTTTCCGTCCGAAGGCTCGTTCACGGCATCAATGCCGCGACTGAATGATTGAGCCACAACCTCTTTTGAGATATGCCCGTAACGATTATAATAGGCGATGAGTCCGTGCATCCGTTGCTCGAAGATATCCACATCGCGGTTGCTGCCCAAGACTTTCAGCGTCGAACCGCGTGCTATTATGCGCAGTTTCGGGTGCAGTTCCTTTATCTGCTGCAAATATGTGTCATTGGCTCCGTAGAGTTCGCGTGTATCGACTCCGTCGATAGCGATTATTCTGTCGATAGTCTCTGCCATTCAGAACAAATATCCTATTTTTAACCCTGCCGAACAGGGCTTTGTTGTAAAATCTTTTCCTTCAAACTGGTTCGACGTCCGCTGTATATAACCGGTAAAGCGCAGGTCAATCAGCAGATGCCTTGTCGGTACGACCGATATGCCTGCAATATAACCAAAGGTCGGAGTCATGCCGCCGAACATCGTTTTGTCTCCGCCTGCACTATCATACGACGCCGAACTCATAATGTTGAAAACGGGACCGACGTTGAACCTTACCACCGGCAGGAATCGCAGCGACGCAAGTACCGGCACCTCCAAGTCGTGTGCTTTTACTGTTGCGAGAGTGTTATTCCCCGAGCGAATCTTTGTCGCGGTGTATCCGTAGTTCAACTCCGGCTGCACGGCAACGCCGGCGCCGCCTATGCTTGCGTGCAAGCCGACATTGTAACTTATAGCCGGCGTGAGCGATAGACCTTCCGGGGCGTTCCATACTCTGCGTCCGTTAAACCGTACACCTGCCGTCAATCCCCACTCCGACGAGACATTGCCACCGGCATTGACCGGCAGAACAAATGCAAGTGAGATGAGAGCAAGCAGCAGTTTTCCGGTTGTTCGTTTCAGCATCAATCCGCAATCGTTTTATATATCAATTAACTTTACAAAGTTAGCGATTTTTTCAAAAATCATACACATTGTCCCAATTATTCATTAAAATGGGTTATCTTTGCGGCGATGTTTAATGGGCTTGGCACGTGTGCCTTGCGTTACAATACGATGAGATATGAGCCTTGTAGCGATAGTAGGTCGCCCGAATGTGGGCAAAAGCACTCTTTTTAACCGCCTGACAGGTCAGCGTCAGGCCATTGTCGATGCTGCCGCGGGAACGACGCGCGACCGCCACTACGGTAAAACGGACTGGAATGGCCGTGAGTTTTCGATTATAGATACCGGCGGGTACTCTGTGAACAGCGATGACGTCTTTGAAGACGAGATTCGCCGTCAGGTGCTGCTTGCAATAGATGAGGCCGATGCCATACTCTTTATGGTGGAGGTGTCAACGGGTGTAACCGACCTCGATATGATGATGGCCGATATCCTTCGCCGTTCCGGTAAGAAGGTGCTTCTTGTTTGTAACAAGGTGGATAATTACGACCTCATATACTCTTCGCATGAGTTCTATTCGCTTGGTCTCGGCGAGCCATATTGCATTAGTTCGATGTCCGGTAGCGGCACCGGTGATTTGATGGATGCAATCCTGTCGCTGCTGCCTGCCGACTGTGAAGCGGAATACTCCGACGACCTGCCGCGCATCACGGTTGTAGGGCGACCCAATGTGGGTAAATCGTCGCTTACCAATGCTCTATTGGGCGAGGAGCGTAATATAGTTACTCCTGTCGCCGGAACCACCCGCGACTCCATATATACACGTTACAACAAGTACGGGATGGATTTCTATCTTGTCGATACGGCAGGTATGCGTAAGAAGGGCAAGGTAACCGAGGATTTGGAGTTCTATTCCGTAATGCGCTCCATACGCGCCATTGAAAACTCGGATGTGTGCGTGCTGATGCTCGATGCGTCGCAGGGCATCGAGTCGCAGGATATGAATATCCACAACCTTATAGTCCGCAACAACAAAGGATGTGTGATAGTCGTAAACAAATGGGACCTTATAGAGAAAGGGAACAATACTATGAAAGAGTGGCGGGAATTTTTGGCGAAAAAACTCGCTCCGTTCAGCGATATACCGATTATATTTACATCGGTTATCAACAAACAGCGAATTATGGATGTACTCCAGACGGCCATACGGGTCTACGAATCGCGCAAGCGTCGTATATCCACATCGGAACTGAACGACTTCCTGCTCCCGATAATCGAGCAGACACCGCCTCCTTCGACCAAGGGTAAGTATATCAGAATAAAGTATGTAACGCAGTTGCCTACACCTACGCCCCAGTTTGCATTTTTTGTAAATCTTCCGCAGTATATCAAGGAGACATACAGACGTTTTTTGGAGAACAACATTCGCGGGCAATGGGACTTTTCGGGTGTGCCGATACGCATCTACTTCCGTCAGAAATAGCCGGTAATAACGACACGGCTGCGGCAGTTGTCGGGTTGTTATGAGATATGGATTGACAGCAGATTGACTGCTGTCAATTTTTTATTGCATATTAGCAAAATATTGCGTAACTTTGGAGACTTAATATCAAAACCGGCAAATATGCAATTTGACCATATTATAGAATCGCTTGACCGTATACGTGCGGTTGTGGACGGTTGTAAAAACGATACTCTTTCGGCTTTGGAGCGGGATGTATTGCTCGATGAACTTCGCAGAGTCTATTCTGCTGTTAAATTCGCAAATTATGATGACCGTGAAGCGGTGGTAAAGGCTGCCGTTGCGGGGGACAGCATTGCCGATACTGCCGAACCGGAACCCGAAGCGGCAGAAGTGTCGGAGGAAGCGAACAGCGATTCCGTTTCGGATACAGCAAATCCCAATCCCGAGACCGAGGTTAAGGCAGAGGAACCTGTGAAAGAAAAACAGGTGGGTGCAGAGCCTGTCGTATCCCCAAAATCGGATAAGAATAGTCCCGAAAATGTTGTTCAATCCCTTTTTAACGAAGGTGAGATTGCCGTCAGTCGCCGCCGCCGAATGATTGTCCGCTCGCTATATGACGACGGCACTTCAGAAAAGGAGAGCAGGATGGAGGAGGAGACGTATGAAACAGAGATGCGTACTTCGTCTGAGCCTCAAAAAACAAATCCGATGTCAATCTTGTCCGAACTGATAGGGATGCCTGCCAATACAGGTATTTCGTATACGAATACTGAATATGACAGCGAGAGAGTCGCATCCGAAGCAGAACCATATGTAGAGCCTGAGACAGAGGTAGAGCCCGAAACAAAAGTAGAGGCAGCAGTAGAAGCAGAAACTGAAACAGAAACAGAAACAGAAACAGAAACAGAAACAGAAGACGTTGCCGAAACTAAGCAGAATGATAGTACGCCTGCACAGCATTTGTCTGCGATAGAGATGCTTGAACAGAAGCATGAACGGGCTGCGATTGACAAGAAGTCCGAATCGATTTTGGGAGAAGTGCTTAACAGTGAAGTCAAGACTGTGGCCGATACCATTTCGGCTCCGGAGAATCTCGCTTCGGAGGTTTTGCGACACACAGCACCGCTTAAACTCGAGGATTCTATCGGCGTGAACGACCGTTTTCTGCTTATACGCGATTTGTTTGGCGGTGATGCGGCGGCATACAACCGAGCCATATCTGAATTGGACAATTTCGGCACCTTTGACGAGTGTATGCTCTACATAGTTGAGAATTACGACTGGGACCCCTATGCCGAAGGCGCGAAACTGCTTATAGGACTTATTGAACGCAAGTATGGCACTCGCTCCTAAACTCTATATAGTACCGACACCAATCGGAAATCTTGATGATATAACATTGCGGGCTGTTTCAGTGTTGCGTGAGGTCGATATGATTCTTGCAGAAGACACCAGAACCACATCTGTCCTGTTGCATCATCTTGGAATAGAGAAGCCTATGCGCTCTCACCACAAATACAACGAACACGCGGCCGTAGCAGCCGTTGCCGAGAAGATTGCATCAGGAGTGAGTGTCGCTCTCGTCTCGGATGCCGGCACTCCCGGAATCTCCGACCCCGGGTTTCTTCTTGTGCGGACATGTGTGGAAGCAGGTATAGATGTTGAGACGCTGCCAGGTGCAACTGCGTGTATTCCGGCGTTGGTTCAGAGCGGATTTCCATGCGACAGGTTCTGTTTTGAGGGCTTTCTGCCGCAGAAGAAAGGACGGACAAAGCGTTTGTCGGAACTGAAGGATGAAGATAGAACGATGGTGTTCTATGAATCCCCATATCGTGTGGTGAAGGCTCTTGAGCAGTTTGCTGAGACATTCGGTCCTGAGCGCGAGGTTTCGGTTACGCGCGAGATATCGAAAAAATTCGAGCAGACGGTTCGCGGTACTCTTGCCGAGGTCTGCGAGTGGTTCCGCGCGCATGAACCGAAGGGTGAGTTTGTTATTGTTGTTTCGGGACGGCCCAAAAACAGCCGCAGGGATGAAGATGGTGAATAGCGTCGGTCTTACATTTTGGCAGCGTATACGTCTCGGGCTGCTTTGGTATATAAGCCTCGGTGTTGCGACTTCGCCTTATTTTGTGCAATACCATATTTTGCAAGGTCTTGTATGCTTTGTTCTGCGCTGCATACGCTATCGCTACTCACGCATAACTTCCAATCTGCACAACTCGTTTCCGGAGAAGTCCGAGGCTGAAATACGAACCATACGCAGACGTTTCTATTCGCATCTGGCCGAGATGATTGTCAATACGCTTGGTCAGGCGCGTATGACGCCGGAGGAGTGTCGTCGTCGATTGAACTTTGTAAACAGCAACGAGTTGTTATCGGTAATTGGCAACGGACCCGGAATCGTTCTGACATCGCATCTCGGCTCGTGGGAGTATTACGGTTTCTATGGCGCATGGGTCGAGAACCACGTAATAGCACTGATATATCACAAACTGCACGACCCTGCCGCCGAAGAACTGCTTAAGCGTCTTCGCATCCACAGTAACGGATATACTGTTGCCTCTCATGAGGCTGCGCGCTTCTTTACCCGCTACCGCAATGACTATAATGGCAAACCGGTTATCCTGGGATTGATTTCGGACCAAAATCCTCCGCGCACGCCGGACAGTCATTGGTATCGTTTCCTCAATCAAGATACTATTTTCTTTGAGGGGGGTGAGCGTTTGGCTATGAGGTATGGCGTTCCGGTGTTCTACGCTTCGCAGCGCAAATTGCGTCGAGGGTATTATGAGGCGACCTTTGAGATGCTTTGGGATGGAGTTTCGGAAGTTGCGCCGCATGAGATTACAGAGAGATACGTGAGTCTTCTCGAGCGCGATATATTAGCCTGTCCCGAGATGTGGATGTGGTCTCACCACAGGTGGAAGCATCGCCCCGACAAGAAGTATAACCCTGTAGCACGTCCTCGCGGATATTAATACGGAAGTAGTATGTCGTCGATATCTGTTGTTATACTTAACTGGAATGGTGCGCATCATCTGCGCCGTTTTCTTCCATCCGTCATAAGTTGCAGTGCCGGCGCGGAGATTGTTGTGGCTGACAACGGTTCGACTGACGACTCTTTACAACTGCTCGCAGAAGAGTTTACATCTGTCAGAGTTGTGCGATTGGAAAAGAACTATGGTTATGCAGGCGGATATAACCGAGTTTTGCAACATATCGACAGCGATTATTGTGTGCTTCTCAACTCCGATGTCGAGCCGGCAGCGAGGTGGCTGGAGCCGCTTGCGGCTTTGCTCGATTCCAGACCTGAAGTTGCCGCTGTCGCACCCAAAATAAAGTCGCTCGAGCAACCCGATATGTTTGAATACGCCGGTGCTTCGGGGGGCTTTATAGATGCATTGGGCTATCCATTCTGCCGAGGGCGCATCCTTAATACATTGGAGCGCGACGATGGACAATACGATGATTCCCGGGATGTATTTTGGGCGAGTGGTGCGGCTCTATGCTGCCGCACAGAAGTATTCCGCCGTCTCGGGGGCTTTGCCGAGGATTTTTTCGCCCATATGGAGGAGATAGACCTGTGCTGGCGTATGCAGTTGGCAGGATATGCCGTTGCGGTTGAGCCTCGCAGTGTTGTGTTCCATTTAGGTGCCGGTACGCTTGCAACAGGTCATCCATATAAGATTTTCCTGAATCACCGCAACAATCTTTCGATGCTGTATCGTTGTGCGTCCGGTCCCCGACGCGTACTCGTTGCCGTTATACGTCCGGTTACAGATGCGCTTGCAGCATTGTCGTATCTTTTAGGCGGTTCTCCTCGTGCTGCATGGGCTGTATTCAGAGCATATGGCGATTTCTTGCGCCGACACGGGATGTTGCGCCGTCAGCGTAAAGAGATACGTGCAGCCGCAGTAAGCGAACCGCGTAAGACAATTTATTGCGGATTGATAGTTTTGCGTTATATTTGCGGTAAACGCAAATTCGCGAATATGATGTGAACATGAGAAAATTGGTCATAATACCCACCTACAACGAGTGCGAGAATATATCGCGTATGGTTTCGAAAGTGATGTCGCTCGAAGGCGAGTTCGATATTCTTGTTGTCGATGACGGCTCTCCTGACGGAACAGCGGATATCGTACGTAAATTGCAGGATGGGTTCTCCGGTCGTCTGCACCTTGTGGAACGCAGCGGTAAATTGGGCCTCGGCACAGCGTATATCGCCGGTTTCAAATATGCGCTTGAGCGCGGGTATGACTATATTTTCGAGATGGACTGCGATTTTTCCCATAATCCGGACGATTTGATACGGCTTGCAGCAATGCTTGACGATGGTTGTGATGTCGCTGTCGGTTCACGATATGTATCCGGCGTCAATGTGGTAAATTGGCCGTTGTCGCGCCTGCTGATGTCTTATTTCGCATCGAAGTATGTACGTGGAGTTACCCGTATGCCTGTCAATGATACTACAGCCGGCTTTGTGGCTTACAAGAGAGCGGTGCTTGAGGCGATAGACCTTGATAAGGTGCGTATGATTGGGTATGGTTTCCAGATTGAGATGAAATACACGGCCTGGAGACTCGGTTTTAAGATAGGGGAGCTATCTATAATATTTGTAGACAGAGTTGCCGGTACTTCCAAAATGTCGGGCGGGATATTCGAAGAGGCCTTTTTTGGCGTTCTTAAACTTCCATTCCGTCGCTTTTCCCGCAAGGGATAGCGGCACCGCCTTTTCCCTTCTCTTTGAATGTGAAATATTTGGCTGCCAGAAAGCTGTACACGGCAGAGATGACGGTCGTGATACTTTTCGATGGTGTCGGCCAGATATTGCATACTTCAACAAACAATTTCATACACAGATAATTGAGAATGATTGCTCCGACCACCGTCAGGGCATATTTCGCCATTTGACCTGATGATTTGGTCTCTGTCGTACGGAATGCGATATTGCGGTTTAGCCAGAAACCGGTAAAAAAAGTTATGGGAAAGACAAGCGCAAGCGATGCAATATGCGGCGATACGAGAATGAAATCGAGGTCTATGAAACGCCCTTTGATTATGAAGTGGTATATCAAAAAATACCATATCGAGTCAAGCACCATATTCGCAGCCCCGCAAAAGCCGTAGCGAAAAATTTGCAATGGTATAAGCGCGCGCAACGGATGAAAGTAGAATGTATCTACAATGCGAGTTATGACTTGCGACAGACTCATTCTACTTTTTTGTATATATCCAAAGGTCTTTTATTTTTCGTGATGACTTGTTCAGATATTCGGAACACTCCTGACGGTTATCAGCCTCAAATGCGGAAACCATATATTTGTCTGAATAGAAATATGTCCGGATATCATCCTTACCGAGTTTTTTGCCGGCTTCTTTTGCGGCTCGGCGTGCGTTGTCAAGTGTGGAGAAGACACCGACTACGACATAACTGCGACCGGATATACTATGCTGAACTTCCTCTGACTTAACTTTTGCGGTCTCCTCGGGGATACTCTCAACCTGTTCGGCAACTATTGCTGTCGCTTCGTTATTGTCGGTAACAACTGGCGGTTCATTAACAACTGTCTCCGCTGCTGTGATTGTTGCAGGTTGCTGCGATTCATAATTATTTGTTTGCGATTTGGCAGATTGCATTTTGTGCAGTATGGAATTCTGTTGCGTGTCGTGCCATACATACCACAACGTGCAAATAGCAAATATACAGCATATTGCAGCGAATACATAAAGCGTTGTATTATGCCCTCGCCTGATATTTACAGCGGCTGTTCCTTGAGGATTCAGAGTTGATTCGAACTCTTTGTCCATCGTAAACACTCCGTTTTCGATATATCCGACACCGGCGATGTCAATAACTCCGTCATGTGATGCTGCGGCGAGCCACTCCCCGTATACTTCATGTGCTTTCTCGCTGCTCATATTGCCAATAAGGGCTAAATGCTCTTCAAGCGATATGCCTTGCTGTAACGATTCGAGTACAACGAACTTATATGGCGGCTTGATACTTTTGCCGGAACTCTTATGCGCCGGCTTGCGGCGTACCGTGAGCGTTCCGACGCCGTTAAGATATACACTCTCTCCAGATGCAAGCAGGTTGAATATGACTTTTGCTGTTTCGTCTACCATCTTTTTGCTTTTTTGTGTTTTTTACTCTTTGTCGTATCTGCATTCCTAACCGTCGTTCCGGATGTCGTTTTCACCTCTGTTTCCGGACGCATAAATGCCCTTATTATCAAATATATACCGGCTAATATAAACGGGATGCTCAACCACTGTCCCATATCGAGTATCATATTCTTCTCAAACTCCACCTGCTCAACCTTTATGAACTCCACAAAGAAGCGTGTGAGGAATATGCCTTCAAGTCCGATACCGAAGAGCAGCCCCGGACGCTTACGACCCCAATCCTTGCCGAAATACATCCACGCCAATATGGCAAATGATGCGATGTAACAAAGGGCCTCGTAGATTTGCGTCGGATGTTGCACAGGCACTTCAGCTATCGGCAGGTCGTAGTTGCGCACAAATTTGAATCCCCAAGGTACATTGCATTCGCGACCGACTATCTCGGAGTTGAATAGGTTTCCAAGACGTACTATGGCACCTCCAATAGCTACGGGAAGCATCACTCTGTCCAGCGACCAGATATACGGCAGTTTGTTTCTACGCGAGAACAGCCACAAGCCCACGAGCAGGCCAACCGCTGCGCCATGACTGGCGAGACCTCCGTTGCGTATCTCTGTAATTATTTTCCAAGGGGCCGACAGAAAATGTTCAGGCTCGTAAAACAGACAGTGTCCGAGACGTGCGCCGATTATGGTTGCCAATGTACCGTATATGAATATCGAATCGGAAACTTTTTGCGACAATCCCTCTTTTTTACAGAATCGGTTGAACATATAGCCACCAAGCAATAGGGCGATAGCCCACATAAGCCCGTAGTACCGTATCTCGAGACCGCCAATCAACAACATTACCGGGTTGAAGTCCCATACGACATACAATGAGTGTATCATAACTGCAAGTAGTTTTTATCTTCTCTTCTGTTCTCTTTGCTATTGCCTGCCTGCCGGATTGGATTGCTTATGCTCGTAGTCGGCCTTTTTCAGCGTAAAGGCAAATGTGCTGCCCTCGCCGAGCGTACTGCGCAACGTTATACGCTCATTGTGTCCCTCTATTATATGTTTTACAATAGCCAGACCGAGACCCGTTCCTCCCTGCTCGCGTGAACGACCTTTGTCCGTGCGGTAGAAACGTTCGAATACGCGCGGAATATCCTCTTTGCCTATACCTATACCGTTGTCCTCGACCTCGATAAGAATCTTGTCAATCATATCGCGAAATTTTATGACGGTGTGTCCGTCTCTCTTTCCGTAACGAATGGTATTGACAATCAGATTGACAAGTACCTGTCCGATATAGTGTTTGTCGGCTGTAACATAGAAAGGCGAGGGGAGTGCATTCGCACCCTTCACGGTTATGGTTATGCCCTTGTTCGCTGCTTCCATCTCAAACTGGTCGGCAATCTCTTTGGCCAATGCCACGATATCGAACGTCTGGAAGTGCATACTTGTCAAATCGCTTTCAAGGCGCGAAATGGTATCGAGGTCATTGATGATATTTATCAGGCGGTCGATGCTCTTTTCGGTGCGCTCAAGATATTTGCGGTTTATGAGGTCGTCCTCAAGCCCGCCGTCAAGCAGTGTGGATATATAACCCTGTATATTGAATATAGGTGTTTTAAGTTCGTGAGCCACGTTGCCGAGATACTGTTTTCTGAACTTCTCGCTCTCTTTCAGTCGTGCAATCTCTTTGTCGTTGTCATCCGCCCATGCCGACAACTCTTTGGATATATTCTCGACATGTTTATCCTTTAGTTCGTCGAGAATCTCGGTCGAGTGTACTTCGCGGGAGAAGACGATAGAGTAGATTGGCTTGAGTTTATATGCGACATATTTGTACATTATGCCGAGCGAGGCCAACGATATTATCGAGAAAACCGCCGCCGCTGACAATACAGCCATCCACCATTCCATTTTTGCCAGAACAGCAACCGCTGCGACACAGATTGCCGATATCGTACCTATGAGCAGTGATGCACCCTCTTTTGTTTTTACATTCATATTACCGGTCTTTATATTTTTACTTTCGTGTTTGCTTTTGCTTGCCTGTTTTAACTGATTCGTCCGGAAATACCAGTTTGCCTCTGACGATATAAACTATATCGAAATCTTCTGTTTTCAAACCTGTTATCCTCGGACGCTTCGGCAATTTATGCAAAGTTATGCAATTTTCTTTAACGGAGATATACTCACGCCCTGCTGCAAAGGTTTTTTCTTCGCTTTTTTTAAGCAGATATATGGTTTTATCGCCGGTTCTTCTTGCTCTTTTCGGTTCACTCATCTCCAGCGCCAGGTCGCAATGCCCGATAGACGGTATAAAAAGATTGTATTCAGGCTGCATTTTGTTGTACCCCGTTAGTATATCGTATTGATTACCGCGAAAGAATGGAATCTGCGATGTAAGTTGTGCCTCATCAACAAACATGCTGCCATAGCCAGTTAAGAGCCAACCAATATTTATTTCAGGGTAAAACCGTGTTATTTTTTCTGCCAAATCGCGCGAAATGCCGTTCATACCGCGCTTAATACGATAAAGATTCTCTCCGCTCGGCAACCCTATATGATGCGCGAAAGAGTTGGTCGTCAGTTGAGCATGCGAAACGACTGCTGAAATTCTGGCCCAATTATCGTTTATTGGTGTCATAATTCAAATTTTTTTTGCATCTTTGCGCATGGTTCCGTAGTTCAATGGATAGAATGCAGGATTCCGGTTCCTGTGATGAAGGTTCGAATCCTTTCGGGACTACTTGACAACAATGCGGCGAGACATGAATAGTCTCGCTTTTTTGTTGCCTGTTGCGATGTTGTTCGTACTCCCATTGCTCTTTCACACTTTTCTGACTCTCTTTGCTTAATTGTCAATGCCATAACAGACAACAAATATATGTATTAAAATCCAAATATCTATAGTCTTTTTAGGATTAAACATCCGCAGTCTCTTAAAATCGGCCTGTATCGCGTTGCTGTTCGGCAAGGTCTGTATATACAGCTTTAATCAAAAATCCGTCCTTCCTGTAAGGAGAGACGGATTTTTATTATCTGTTTTCCGGAGCTATTTGGCATCTATCAACGAGCGGATATTCTGTATCAACATCGCTAATGCCACCGAGTTGAAACCGCCTTCGGGTATAATCACATCTGCGTACTTTTTCGACGGTTCCACGAACTCTTCGTGCATCGGCTTTACCGTATTGATATATTGCTGTATAACCGATTCCATCGAACGCCCCCTGTCTTTAACATCACGCATTATGCGACGCGCCAGACGTACATCGGCATCGGTATCGACGTAGACCTTGATATCCATCAGGTCGCGCAACTCTTTGTTCTCAAAGATGAGAATGCCATCGACTATAAGCACCTTCGACGGTTTTACCGGAACCGTCTCTGCCATTCGGTCATGGTTCACAAACGAATAGACCGGGCGCTCCACCGGAACATTGTTCTTCAGCGCACGGATATGTTCGACCATCATATCGGTATCGAATGCCTGCGGGTGGTCGTAGTTGAGCTGCGTGCGTTCTTCGTAGGTGAGTTCGGGGTGTGCCTTATAATAGTAGTCGTGGCAGATGGTCGATACTTCATCGCCGATAAAGGCCTCTTGCAGACGTTTTACGAGGGTCGATTTTCCGGAACCGGTGCCTCCTGCGACACCTATGACCGTTACATTCATATTCGTATGGATTAATAGTTCTGTTTATGTTGTATAAAAGGAATCGCACCCTGAAGAGAGTACGATTCCTTAAAAATATTTAGGCGTCTATATTAGCGTAGTGGGCATTCTTCTCGATGAACTCACGACGTGGCGGCACATCATCTCCCATAAGCATGGAGAATATGCGGTCAGCCTCGGCGGCGTTCTCGATAGTTACCTGGCGCAGAATACGCGTTTCAGGATTCATGGTAGTCTCCCATAACTGGTGCGCATTCATCTCACCCAAACCTTTGTATCGCTGTATATGGAGACCTTTGCTGCCGAGTTCTTCGCTGATTGCATCACGCTCCTTATCTGTCCAGCAGTAACGCTCAATCTTGCCTTTCTTTACAAGGTAGAGCGGCGGGGTAGCGATATATATATGACCGTTCTCGATAAGCTCCTTCATCTTGCGGAAGAAGAAGGTGAGCATAAGGGTTGCAATGTGGCTTCCGTCCACATCGGCATCGGTCATGATGATTATCTTGTCATAGCGGAGTTTTTCGAGATTCAGTGCTTTGCTGTCATCAGCCGTACCTATTGTTACACCCAATGCAGTAAACATATTTTTAATCTCCTCGTTCTCCCACATACGATGTTCGAGTGCTTTCTCGACATTGAGGATTTTACCGCGCAGCGGCATAATGGCCTGGAACTCGCGGTTACGGCCCTGCTTTGCCGTACCGCCTGCTGAATCACCCTCTACGAAGAAGATTTCGGCAATAGACCTGTCGCGGCTTGAACAATCGGCCAGTTTGCCCGGCAGACCGGCACCCGAAAGCACCGTCTTGCGCTGCACGGCCTCACGTGCGTTGCGTGCGGCGTGTCTTGCCTGTGCAGCCAGAATAACTTTCTGAACAATTGCCTTGGCATCTTTGGGGTTCTCCTCGAGGTAATCCGTCAGTGCCTGCGAAACAGCCTGGTTTACGGCTCCTGACACTTCGTCATTACCCAACTTGGTTTTTGTCTGTCCTTCGAACTGTGGCTCGGCAACTTTCACGGATATCACAGCCGTAAGTCCTTCGCGGAAGTCGTCGCCGTTGATATCGAACTTGAGTTTCGTAAGCATACCCGATTCATCGGCATATTTCTTCAGCGTGCGGGTAAGTGCCATACGGAAACCGGTGAGATGAGTACCGCCTTCGATGGTGTT
>JAFLRT010000100.1 GCA_022511295.1 Alistipes sp.
TTTGCGCGCACGGTCGATGCCGAGGTTATGCTCACCAAGGAGTGTCTTGTGGAGGGTGCAAAGCATCAGGGTATGTCGGTTACGGAGGTGCTGCAAAACTGCGTTATTTTCAATGACAAGACCCACGCTCTGTTTGCAGGCGACAAGGCTCTGCGTGCCGAGCATACCATAACCCTGCGTCATGGCGAGAAGATGCTCTTCGGTGCCGAGCGTAACAAGGGACTTGTCTTCGAGAATATGAAACTCAAGGTCGTTACGGTGGGTGAGGATGGCTATACACTGGACGATGTGCTTACTCACGACGCCCATAACGAAGATGCAACGCTGCACACTATGCTGGCTGCGATGAAGTATCCTGACTATCCTGTCGCTTTAGGTGTTATACGCTCTGTGAACGATGCTGCGGTATACGATGTTAAGGTCGAGGAGCAGGTAGAGCAGGTACGCGAGAGCAGCAAAATCCATTCGGTGGATGAGTTGCTGCGCTCGGGTGATACGTGGACAATAGAATAGAAGTGTGTTTGCAATACACATTAAAAAGCGCCTCCGGTTACAAAACCGGAGGCGTTGCTTTGTTATATGACGTTATCGCAACTATTTGACCTCTTTTACTGCCGAGAATATCGCTCGTATTTCGCCATTTTGGAGCAGAAGCATTATCTGACCGTCTATCTCGTAGTGCGTGGCGTTGTCCAACTCTGTGAATAGTTGCTGTTCGACGCTGCTGTTAGGACAGTATACGCGAGTGGAGTTTATAAGACCGATATCCAATACGCCTTTGGACGTTGCGGTGTAGTCAGCCGAGAACCCGTTGCAGGCGCCAAAACCTGTCAGCCTGCCGTCGGTGCCGAAACTCATCTCGAACTCACCCCCGTCGAAAACCATATCACGACCGGCTAACTGAACCAAGTGCCACACCGTGCCGTTGAGAGGTGCGGCATTGCGGCGGTTGAACCTGCACGGACAGCACGCCGTGCTGAACGCCAACAGCAATATAATTGTGATTTTAGAGAGTTTTGCTATCATAATGACGGTGTATTACTCTATCTCTCGCCTGTTCATCAGCGCATGCGTTATTGTCAGTTCGTCTACATACTCAATCTCGTCGCCGAAACCTATGCCGCGTGCTATGGCCGTAACCTTCAGACCCGGGTAACGGCGCAGACGGTTCATAATATAGAACAGCGTCGTCTCGCCCTCGACGGAGGTCGATATGGCAATGATGACTTCCTTTATTTCGCCACGCTCTATGCGTTCTGTCAGCAGGTCTATCTTCAAATCCGACGGGGCTATGCCCTGCATAGGCGATATCACACCTCCCAAAACGTGGTATAGACCGCGATACTGATGCGTATTCTCTATCGAGAGCATATCTGCCACCTGCTCCACAACGCATACGGTAGTACGGTCGCGTGTGGCATCGGTGCATATCGGGCAGATTTCGGTGTCGGAAATGTTGTTGCACTGCGAGCAGTAGCGGATGCCTTTGCGGAATCGCTCGATGGCAGAGGTCATCTGCACAACGGAGTCGGTGTCCGTTCGCAGCAGATGCATTGCCAGACGCAATGCCGTACGCCGACCTATACCGGGCAACTTCGACAACTCATTTACGGCATCTTGCAACAGTTTCGACATTGTTAATGCTTATTGTCAGGTTTTCTGTAAGTTATATCTCTTATCTTCTATATCTCCTCGATGGATGAACTCCTTATCCATCCCTTTCTGCCGTCGGCAATGACTATCTCGTACCAACTGTTGTGTTCTCTTGATACTCTCACTTTGGTACCTTCATTGAGAATGAACAGGTCTGTTGCCGAGTTGTCGGGAGAACTCTTTACGGGAGCGCCCGAGGTCATTACGATAGCCTGCGAGTGGTTAATCATGGCGTCCCGCTGTGCTGCGGCGAAGCCCGTTGCCGTTGCAAAGAGCATGGCCGCTGCCAGCATACCGAAGAAAGTCCATTTGCGCACGGTATAGCGCTCGGCGAGCAGGAAGGTGATACCCATTGCCAGCACTGCTGCCAGCATTATGATAGAGATGACAGTCCAGGCCGTGCATCCGAGCATATTGCGAAGCGAGCGCAGCCATTTGTAGAGGAAGAACTCCGGCACGCTCTCTATCTTGTCTTTCGTAAGGCTCTCGGCGATTTGCAGATTGTGGCGTATATCCTCATCTTCGGGGTTGATAGCGAGCGCACGATTGTAGTAGAGTATGGCGCGTGCGGTCTGACCGGTGCGGAAATATGCGTTGGCGATATTGTAGTATAATTCGGTTGAGACATATCCCTGCCCGAGGATTTCGCTGTATAGTTTTATCGCATCGCTGAACCGATTTGCCATATACGCCTTATTTGCCTTA
>JAFLRT010000101.1 GCA_022511295.1 Alistipes sp.
ACCAGAAAGACCGTCTTGTCGGGGTACAAAGGGAGCAGGTGTTGTCCGAACAGACACTGCCGCAGGTTGAAGTCCGGCAGGCGGAGTTCCGCGTGCGCCCAACTGACATAGGCCTGCGGCTCCTTGATACGGCGACCCGTCTAGGGGTTGTACAGCATAACCTTTCCCGTGCGAGTACGCCCTGCATCGTCCGTCTGCCAGAAGACCGTCGAACCGCCCCATTTTGCCGATGTGCCGATACGGTAGAGGTTGAACAACCGTGCTGTCTCCTCCGTACCGAACACGTTCGATATAAATGATTTGTTGGACATTATATTTGGTTATAAATATAAATGTATATATATTTGCATTGGTTAATACTAACTCAAATAAAACGACTATGGCAAAAGACATGGCAGACATTGCAATAGAGACGATTGTCGAGATTTTTGGATGGATATTCAAGACGCTGGCAAAAATCGCGCTATGGATTCTCAAATTCATCTTCGGTGCCGTAAAACAGGCAGTGAATCAGAATAAAACGAACAAAAACAACGACGGCGCCTCTGCTACGCACCTCTCTGCAACTATTGTAAAACCGATGCTCGAACTGAACATCATCGCCGACACACCCGAGGCATATACCCGCGAGTTGATGGAGGCTAAGGAGCGTTATACCGACACGACGGAGTTGCGCGAACGCTATGAGGACCTGGGTGGCAACGTGCTGCTGAACCCCCATCTCTCTGTCGATGACAAGTGCCGTCTGTTGGTTGTATACAATGAACAGATTAAGAACTTTGTGGACAATGCTGAGGATTACAACGTCCTTGTTGCACAGACTATCGACCTCGCCCTTGCCACTTTGGACTACCTTTACGAGAGCAAGTCGATGATTCTGGCCGACAAACTCGCCTCGTTCCGCAAGGACGTCGAAAACGGATTGCACCCCGTATCCGATTATTTTGCAGAGGTGATGGTCTATGCAGGCGCTATGGGTACACCAGGCATAGAGTATACGATAGACAAGTCCATACTCAATAAATATGCTCTTCCTGCGTGGAGATAACAGCCGTCATACACATGTTGCTGTCGGTGGTACCTATTTTGGTGGTGGGTTCTGCGACGATGGTGTGGCTCTTCATGCTGCTATTCAAGCGTCGCAAACTCTATGGATGGATAGACCGCCGCGCAGGGGCTATCATCACACCCGACAGACTATTCTCGAAGCTTCAGTTGCAGGGTATAATACCAGTGTTGCTTCTCTGTATTGCGCTCTATGTTCCTGCAATATATGCTTTCTGTCAGCATAAGACCGATGTCGCGTCGGTGCTGTTGCAATTACTGTGCTTCGGACTCTGCGGGGCGTACTGCCATTGGCTGGTCGTGCGAAACAGCCGCACGATGCCGCGACGCAAGGCCCGCATGATGCTTCTATACGCATTTATGAGCGTATGCACGGTTGTAGCGGGGGTCATACTGGCCGTCTATGTCATCTATCTTGTGGTGATTCTTGCGATAGGCTACGCAGCAATGAGCGTGCTGGGAGAAACGAGCAGTGGTGGCGGCGGCAAAAGTTCCTCCGAAGAGAGTTCGGATAATGATGCCTGGAAGATTTGCGGCCATTGCCATTATTTCAACGGCGATAGATGCAGCAAATATTACTATTCCGTAACTTTCAACGACCCTGGATGTAGTGGTTTTTGGTCTTCATGAGTCCATGTTGATGTTGTGGCCACGTGTCGCCCGTCTCCTTTTCGGGAAGGAGGTTGAGCGCGTCCAACTTCTGCTCCATCACCTCCAATTTCTGAACGATGTCCGCCAAAACACTCGGCACGGCATCGAAACTTAATGTTGTAGTCGCCATATAAAAATGGTTTTATAGTTGGCTGCTCCGATATGAAAACAGCCGCCTTTTTCAAGTAGGCGACCTCAAAAGTATCGGGGTTAAAAATGGTGATTCCAAGCTGTTTGGGCGCAGTATCCAATCATAATCGAAACATCGAAAACACGATTGCAAACATTTAATAATCAATGCGTATCTATCAAATAATGATTATGTAATGATTGAGTGATGCCGCTATTCAGCAGTCGTTCATCATAAAAAAGGAGAGGGGCAACCGATATGGCTGCCCCTGCTTGGTCGACTATTGATGCCTGCCGGATTTATTTTACCTCCTCGAACTCGACGTCCTCGGGCTGCTGCTTGCCGCCCTGCTGAGCATCAGACGAACCCTGCGAACCGGCACCGCCGTTGAATCCGCCCTGCG
>JAFLRT010000102.1 GCA_022511295.1 Alistipes sp.
ATCTAGTCCGCTTGATAATTTGCGCGTCGGCAAAGGTTTTCCGCACGAAATTTGCAAACCATATCTCCGGAGCCGCATTTATTATGTATAAATCGTGCAGGACAGGTCGTCAGAACCGCCCGACACCCTGCTTCGCAGCAATATGATAACCACTAATGTATAACTATTAAAACTTTATCTGATTATGAAAAAATTAAGACTTTTCGCTTTTATTTCAGCACTCTGTTTTATCGCATCGAGTGCTTACTGCCGCAACAACAGCCCTATAAGCCGTAATGAGTTGCCGCAGACGGCTCAGAATTTTATCAGCAGCTATTTCCCCAACGACAAGGTCTCGTCCGTGAAAAAGGATGGCGCGGGATACGAGGTGCGTTTTGCATCAAATGCGTGTGTCGAATTCAACAGCAACGGCGAATGGAAAGAGGTAGACTGCCAACACGCCAGAGTACCGAAAGGGATTGTGCCTGCGCAAATCAACACCTATGTAACATCCAAATACCCCGATGCGTATATCGTTGAAATCAAACGCGACAGCCGCAAATTCGAGGTTGAACTGTCAAACAACACGGAACTGACATTCGACAAAGAGTACCGCTTAACCAATACCAATAACTAAAAAATACAATAACTGACCTGTCATCTTAAGGGACAGCAAGCATCCTGCTCTATAAAACAGAGGTTTTTCAATCAGGCGAGAGCAGACCGTAAAAGGTCTATGCTCTCGCCTGATTGCAACTGTGTAGGACGCACGGGCATACACTGTGAAAAACCATTTATCAATACTGCTATGACATACGCATTCGCATACCGTTTTTTTTTATATTTTCAGCGACTTGCGATTTTAGTTCCGTTGGGTTGGAGGGGTATAATTTGTCTATTCCGAATAATCAGCTAAATTTGCCATACGATTCTGCTCCTGCCGTGCAGAGTCTTGTAAATGAAAAGAAATTAAAATTATGAAAACATTCGATGAGATTATCCGTACCCGCCGAAGCGTAAGGAACTATGACCCCGATAAAAATGTTTCGCGCGAGATGGTCGAGCAACTGATTGCAGCCGCCGTCGAGGCCCCGTCGTGGAAAAATCAGCAGACGAGCCGCTATCATATTGTTGTATCGCCCGAAATGCGCGAAAGGTTGAAAGCATGCCTCTGGTCGCAGAACCAGCTGACGGTCAAAGATGTGCCGGTGTTGATTGTTACTACCTTTGTCAAGGGCGTGGTCGGTTTTGAGAAGAACGGCACGCCGTCCAATGAATTAGGTGATGGTTGGGGCATCTATGACCTCGGTCTGCAAAACGCGCTGCTGTTGCTCAAAGCGACAGACCTCGGATTGGACAGTATCGTGCTGGGTCTGCGCGATGCCGAGGCTATCCGCACGCTGCTCGATATACCGCAGGAGGAGATTGTGGTATCGGTCATCGGCATCGGCTGCCGCAGCAAGGAGTCTGCGCGTCCGGCACGCAAGCAGGTAGCCGATATCGCAAAATTCTATTGATTGCTGCGCGGCGCAGTCCTTTTATCTACTCCGCTTCGGCAGGCAGCGTAACCCAAGTGAATGTATGCCCCGTTGCGGGAACTACCCGTTCGAGCAGGTCGCACAACGACAGGGCGACCGATGCCGTATTGACGCACGGGTGGCAGGCGTAACGGTCGGCAGCAGCCAAATCCCTATCTACAATCAACTGCACACGATGCTCCTTGTCGTGTATCAACCCCAGCGGCGAGACCGCTCCGGGGGCGATATGCAGCAACCCCGACATCATCTCTGCCGATGCAAACGACAGTCGCGCACAGCCGAGCTGCGACGACAGATATTTCGTTTTGAACGGCTTGTCGGCAGGAATCATCAGCAGGAAAAAGAGCGTCTGCTGCTTGTTGGTGAGAAAGAGGTTTTTGAATACGGGTGCGC
The DNA here is from genome assembly GCA_022511295.1 of Alistipes sp. Lineage (GTDB taxonomy): Bacteria > Bacteroidota > Bacteroidia > Bacteroidales > Rikenellaceae > Alistipes. Next base: position 1,911 of record JAFLRT010000102.1, read on the forward strand.
CGATAGCCTTGCGAACCGCCTCGCACTCCTCCATTGTAAATGCCGCCGGATGGCACAAAGTTGTGTACTCCACGCCCGTACTGTCTAAAAAGTCGTAGACAGCCAACTCGTCAGACGAGCGGTTTTCATTCTCCTCGGTCGGGCGACCGGCGTATACCTTTACCTGTAAGTCCATAAATACCGTTTGTTATAAAGCGTTTGCAATGTCATTCAGCACCGAAAAATCGGCAGGCAGCCACAACCTCGATGCGTTTCATTGCTCCAATCCTTAATCTATGTCGCAAAATTACAAATAAACCCGCAGCGTGCATACGTTGCGGGTTA
>JAFLRT010000103.1 GCA_022511295.1 Alistipes sp.
TAGTTTGCATCCACTCTCCCGTAAACTCCGGAAATCTCAAAGGGGGCACATTGGGGACTTTATTACCGTTAGCGTATGCGTTTTTCCCGTCTGAACTGCCGAATTGGATGTCGCAAATTGCGATTTCCGAATGCAGGTCATCGCTATATGCGACAACTTTTGAGGGTTGATTCCGGGTCTCGACGAACCGGTCACGATTTGTGACCGCTTTCGACAACTGGTCGCAATTAGCGACCGGTTCGACATCCTTTATATTCTTTGCCATACTTCTGCTTTGCCTTATGATTCGGTCGCCACGGCGACCGAATTGTGCGTTGCTATTTTACCAGTCCCAGTTCCTTCAAATATACTTCAATCTGTGCGTCGAGGTCTGCCCGCTTCGCTTCCAGCGTCTTGATTTCACTCATCACAGCCTGAATGTCAATAGGCTCCTCCTCCTCGAAAGTATCGACATAGCGGGGAATATTGAGATTGTAGTCGTTGTCGATAATCTCCTGCATTGTCGCGCAGTGGCTGTATTTCTCTATCTCCTTGCGTTCGCGGTAGGTATCGACAATCTTGCGGATATGTTCGGGACGCAACTTGTTTTGCGTCTTGATTTTCTCAAACTCTTTGCTTGCGTCGATGAACAGAATGTTGTCATCGGCCTCGCGGCATTTCTTTATGACGAGAATACAGGTCGGAATACTCGTGCCGTAGAATATGTTGGCAGGCAATCCGATAATGGCGTCTATGCAGTTGCGCTTTTCTATCAGGAACTGGCGGATTTTCCCTTCGGCAGCGCCGCGAAACAACACGCCGTGCGGAGCAACGCACGCCATCGTACCACCGTCATTGAGGTGGTATATCATATGGAGGATAAAGGCGTAGTCGGCTTTCGATTTCGGCGCCAGCACACCTGCCTTGCTGAAACGGTCGTCATTGTTGAACTTCGATGCGGCACTCCAATCGGCAGAGAACGGAGGATTTGCAACGACTGCATCGAACTGCTGGTCTCCAAAGGCATCTGCTTCGAGTGTATCGCCGTTCTGAATATTGAAGTCGTTGTACTTGACACCGTGCAGCAGCATATTCATTCGGGCGAGATTGAAGGTCGTCGGATTCTTCTCCTGTCCGAACAGGCTGTCAGCCTTACCGCTTCTGGCGGTACGCAAGAGCAGCGAACCGGAGCCGCAAGTCGGGTCATAGACATTTTTCAAACGGGTCTTGCCTGTTGTAACAATCTCGGCGAGAATTTCGCTCACCTCCTGCGGCGTATAGAACTCTCCGGCTTTCTTGCCCGCACCGGCAGCGAACTGACCAATCATATATTCGTAGGCGTCGCCGAGGATGTCTATATCACCGGCATCTTCCAGTCCGAAGTCGATTCCGTTCAGCGCGATAAGCACATCGCTAATCAGTCGGTTTTTGTCATCGGCGGTCTTTCCGAGCTTGGGCGAAGCGAGGTCGATATCGGAGAACAGCCCGCCGAAGTCGTCCTCACTCTCCTGACCGATGGTGCTGTCCTCGATTTTCTTCAACGAGCGTTCCAGTTTGGGGAGGATATTCTCTTTCTTGCCGATAGCCTCGATGATGGTCGAGAACAGAAAATCGGGCTCGACGAAATAGCCGAGATTTTCGACGCACAAGTTTTTGATTTCCTCTTTCAGCGCTTCGTCATTGCTCTGCCACACCTTCTGGAAGGTCGTTTCATCTGACTCCAACTCGTCATTGACATACAGTTCAATCTTCTCCGAAAGGTATTTGTAGAAGATGAATCCGAGAGAGAAATACATAAAGTCGCTTGCCGACATATTTCCCCTCAGTGTATTGGCAACAGTCCATAACTGACTGCGTAGTTTCTGTTGAAGTTCCTCGCTCATAATATACTATCGTTGTTAATCCCAATTAAATGTATTGATAATTTCCCGCAGTCGGTCGGTGATTCGCCGCAGCATACTGGTGCGCTCCATCAGTTTCAGTCCCTTCTTGGCGCGGATAGCCTCTTTTATAATGTCCGGTTTCTCTCTTTGAAGATAGTCGTATTCGGAGATAAACTTGGTCAAGGCTTCTTCTTCGATACCTTCCGTCATTGCGAGTTCACGCACCGCATTGTTTCGGGCCGTTGTAATGTAGTTGTTCAATCGCCCCTCCAAGTCCATAGAGCCATCGGCCTTCGCCTGCTGGAATCCCGCCTTGTCGTTGTCTACATTCTC
>JAFLRT010000104.1 GCA_022511295.1 Alistipes sp.
GAGAAGAGTCTGCGGCCGTCGGAGGGGATAACACCTGCCGGGTTTTACGCGGGCTGCTACGGCATTGTCCGCAATGATAGCAGGAAGGCGGAGTTGATATACCTGCGTGCCGACCGTGAGCAACGACGCTATCTGCTGGCGCAGCCGCTGCACGAATCACAGAAAGAGGTGGAGTCGGGCGAGGATTACTCGGTGTTCGAGTATTATTTGCGGCCGTCGTTCGACCTCTTTCAGAAGATTTTGTGGATGCGCGACAAGGTGGAGATTCTTGCACCGGAGAGTGTCCGCACGGAGTTCGCTGCCCTTGCCGCCTCCATCGCCCGCAAGTATCAGACGCAGGAGTAATCCGATCGAACATCATAGCAAATAAGTAAAGTATAGTTTATTTTATAGCATAATTTTTGTTTTAAGATAAACTTTACTATATTTGCCGTCAAATAGTGTATTATGATTGCCAGATATTCGGACACAGAGATTATCCAGATGCTGGGAGAGCGGTTCAGAAAGTACCGTATCGCCCTGGGACTTACACAGGCGGCACTCTCCGAAAAGGCCGGCGTGTCGAAGATGACCATTCACAAATTCGAGTCGGGTTCGGCAGGCAATGTGTCGGCACAGACGCTCATATCGTTACTTCGATATACCGGACTTATAGAAAATTTCAATTCGCTGATTCCGGAGGTGCCGGAATCTCCATACTCCACCATCTCAAACCGAAAACGTGTAAGACATGGCAGCAAAGCACAACAATAACGCACAGCGCATAGAGGTATCCCTTTGGGGGACGCCCATCGGCATTCTGTCGTGGAATCAGCGGATGCAGGTCAGCACATTCTGGTTCTCGCCGGAGTATTTCAGAGAGCCGTATGATCTCGCGCCCATAACTCACCCCAAAGGAATGCAGTCGTCGGCTATCGGCATCACAGGACTTCGTGAACCCAAGATATATCAGGGGCTGCCGCCGTTCCTCTCCGATTCTCTGCCCGACAAGTGGGGCAACGACCTTTTCGACCAATGGTTTGCCGACGAAGGGCTGCACGAAAAAGACAAGACCCCGCTGACGAAACTCTCGTTCATCGGTCGGCGTGCCATCGGCGCATTGGAGTTCGCGCCTGTTATCGAGAGCGGATTCTATGACGACCAGACGGTGAAGATAGATGCCCTCTACGAACAGGCGAAACTGGTGGAACAACGTCTTGCCGGTGCCTCTATCGACCCCGGGGAACCGCTCACTCGAAGAGCGCTGCTGGCTATCGGAACCTCTGCCGGAGGCCGCCAGATGAAGGCGATTGTCTCGATTGCACCCGACGGCTCGTTTCATAGCGGCCAGACAACTGCCGACCCCGCATACGAACACTGCATCATCAAGTTCAACACGCCCGAACACGCCCTCTCGGAGACCGAGATGACCTACTATGAGATGGCCACAGCCGCCGGTATCAATATGATGCCCAGCCGCCTGATTGAGGTGGAGGGGGTGCGTCATTTCCTGACACGGCGATTCGACCGCAAAGAGGGCCGCAAAATCTTCACACAGACCCTCGCCGCCATAGCACCCGACGCCGACAGTTACGAAGAACTGTTCCGCACGGCTCGTGAGCTTGCAGTTCCCAAGCCCGAAATCGACGAACTGTTCCGCAGGGCGGTATTCAATGTTTTGGCCAACAATACGGACGACCACAACAAGAACTTCTCGTTCCTGATGGACCGCGACGGAGAGTGGCATCTTGCGCCTGCATACGATATGACCTTTATCATTGCGACCAACGGACGCGAGGCGGAGCGGAATCATTGTCTGTCGATTGGCGGAAAAGTCACCGACATATCGGAGGAAGATTTAATCCGTCTGGGCAAGAACAACTCCGTAAAGAATCCCATCGGTATTATTCGCGATGTGCGTAGTGGAATCTCTATCTTCGTCGATGCAGCACGACGCAATGGCGTGGATGCGTTCCATATCGAACTTATCGCAGGCCGCCTTGCGGAACTTAACCCCGACTTGGGTATTGCCGTTCCGGGCAGGGAGGCATTCTCGTTCGCAACTTCGGACGGGACCCGGATTGAAAATATACGTTTCGAGCGAACCGAGTCGGGAAATATACATATCACGGCGCGAATCGACGGACGGGATGCCAAGTATGTGGTGACGGCCAAAAAACCGCTCTACAAAGAGATACT
>JAFLRT010000105.1 GCA_022511295.1 Alistipes sp.
TGACAGGCGATTTGCATACTGAGGCTGTGGGAGTTCGATGCCACGTAAACCCGCCTGAATGCCAACTGAAACCGTCGCTGCGTAACCAATCCGTAACCGGTCTTCGGGAACGGCAGAACGGCGAAAAGCGCAGATTTTCAACATTTTCCGACTGCGGAATGGTGAAATCCGAAGGCATCGGCGGCAAAAAAGAGTGAAAAAAGTCTGTCAAAAGATTCTTTTTCATTGTATTTCAACGATTTGCGTATCAATCAAACGCTCTGCATAACATAACTTTGAAACTTAAAAATTGTAGAGCAATGAAAAGTACGTTTTCGACGATTTTCTATCTGAAACGTCAAGCCGTCAAGAATGACGGCACGGTCCCCGTCATGGGACGCATCACGGTGGACGGCACGCAGACGCAGTTCAGTTGCAAGATTACCATCGACCCCAAGATTTGGGACACGAAGAGCGGTCGCGCTACGGGTCGCAGCACGGCGGCATTGGAGGCCAACCGTATGCTGGACGGAATCCGCGTGCGCATACGCCAGCACTATCAGGAGATAGTCGAGCGGGACAACTACGTTACCGCCGAGAAAGTGAAGAACGCCTTTCTGGGTCTGGAACACCGCTGCCATACGCTGATGAAGGTGTTTGCCCAGCACAACGAGGACTATGCCCGCCAAGTCGAGGCGGGAATGAAATCGGTAAGGACCCTCTGGAAATATCAGATCGTGTACCGGCACCTGCAATCGTTTCTACAAGAGCGGTATCATATCAGCGACATCGCCCTCAAAGAGCTGACGCCGGCATTCATCTCCGACTTCGAGATGTACCTGCGCACGGTGAAGCACTGCCGCACCAATACCGTGTGGCTCTATGTTACGCCGCTGCGGACGATGGTCTTCATCGCCATCAACAACGAGTGGCTGGTGCGCGACCCCTTCCGCGAGTATGAGTTGCAGAAGGAGCCTACCACGCGCGGTTTTCTCACGCGGGAGGAAATCAGCCTGCTGATGAACGGCAAGCTGAAAAACGCCAAACAGGAGTTGTACCGGGACTTGTATCTGTTCTGCATCTTCACGGGTCTGTCATTCTCGGATATGCGCAATCTCTCGGAGGAGAATCTGCGCACCTATTTCGACGAGCATCTGTGGATACGCATCAACCGTCAGAAAACGGGCGTGGAGTCGAATATCCGCCTGCTGGACATTCCAACGAGGATTATCGAAAAGTATCGGGGACTGTGCGCGGACGGCAGAATCTTCCCCGTGCCGCACTATACGACCTGCGTGTATGGGATTCGTACCGTCGCCAAGCGGTGCGGCATTACCAAGCATCTGACGTGGCACATGAGCCGCCACACGATGGCTACGGAAATCTGCCTGACCAACGGCGTGCCGATTGAGACGGTCAGCTCGATACTGGGGCACAAGAGCATCACCACGACGCAAATCTATGCGAAGATTACCAAAGAGAAACTCAACCGCGATATGGACAATCTCTCGATGAGGCTCAACAACATCGAGGAGTATGTCTCGGCGGCAATCTGAGAAAGGAGGAACGGGATATGAAAAAGGACACAATCATCATCGAGGGCGGACGGGTCGTCGTAACCGGTTACGAGGTATGGATGAGTGCGGGCGAAATCGCCGCGTTGTTCGACACAACGGCAACAGCGGTAAACAATGCCGTCAAACGGATATGGAAACGGAACGTGCTGCGGCAGGGCGAGCATATGCGGTGCGTGGAGTTAGGCGCGGGGCGCTCGGTCGATAAGTACAGCCTTTCGGTCATTCTCGACTTGTCGTTTCGGCTGGACACACGCCGCACGCAGCAACTGCGAGAATGGCTCCTGCGGCGAGCCGTCGAACAACCCAAAATGCAGCATATTTTCTTCAATCCGGGCAACGCTTATCTGAACTGAAACAAGGCAGGCAGGACGATTGGATCCTGCCTGCCTTTGTCTTTACGCCCTGCCTGTTACGGCAGGGCTTTTTTGTACGCGCTTTCGAGCAACTTTTCCAAGTCCGTCTCACGGTAGAGAATCTTTCCGCCGAAATAGATGAACGGTATA
>JAFLRT010000106.1 GCA_022511295.1 Alistipes sp.
TACCGAGTTGGTGCGTACCGAAACGAAACCTCCGGCCTGCAGAATCTGGTCGTAAGCCGAGCGGTTTACAACGAGGTCTTTGATTACGGGGAATGCCGCCGAGCGCCAAGGCTCGATAGTGATTGTTGCGCCGTCCTTAAACTTGCGCATGTAAATCTGGCATGTGGTAGCCGCCTGACCGGGTCCGTGAGCGCGACCGTCGATATGCAGTGAACACATACCGCAGATACCCTCGCGGCAGTCATGGTCAAAAGCCACAGGCTCCTCGCCTTTATGCACCAAATCGTTGTTCAGTATGTCGAGCATCTCCAGGAACGACGTGTCGGGCGAGATGTTGTCGACCGTGTAGGTCTTAAAACCGCCTTTTGCCTTGGCGTCTTTTTGACGCCATATCTTTAATGTGAATTTCATTGCCTGATTGGTATTAAAGTCAAACGTCAAAAATTAGTCTTTGTAGTTACGCTGTGCGCGGTGAGTGAACTCATACTCCAACGGCTCCTTCGTCAGTTCGGGAGCGTTGTCCATGCCCGTATACTCCCATACAGCGGCATAGGCGAATGTATCGTCGTGGCGCAGAGCCTCGCCCTCGGGGGTCTGGTGTTCCGAGCGGAAGTGTCCGCCGCACGACTCCTCGCGGTTAAGTGCGTCGCGTGCCATAAGTTCGCCCAGCTCGAGGAAATCGGCAAGACGCAGTGCCTTCTCCAGCTCCACGTTGAAGCTGTCAGCCGTGCCGACAACCTTAACATCTGTCCAGAACTCCTTGCGCAGTGCCTGAATCTCGGTAATAGCTCTCTCCAAAGACTCTTTGGTACGAGCCATACCCACATTCTCCCACATAATGTGTCCCAACTTCTTGTGTATATCGTCCACCGACTGCTTGCCACCGATTGCAAAGAGCTTGGCAATACGCTCCTTAACGCTCTTTTCAGCCTCATCGAATGCTGCGGTAGCGGTATCGACCTTCGGTGCCTGAATCTTGTGCGAGAGGTAGTCGCCGATAGTGTACGGCAACACGAAATAACCGTCAGCCAGACCCTGCATCAATGCCGAAGCACCCAGACGGTTTGCTCCGTGATCCGAGAAATTGGCCTCACCGATAGCGTAGAGACCGGGTATCGTGGTCATAAGGTTATAATCGACCCAGATACCGCCCATAGTGTAGTGTACTGCAGGGAATATCTGCATGGGCTGCTCGTATGGATTCACGTCGGTAATCTCCTCATACATATCGAACAGGTTGCCGTATCTCTGCTTGATAACATCCTTGCCCAGACGCTCGATAGCCGTCTTGAAGTCGAGGAATACGGCAAGACCGGTCTCGTTCACGCCGTAGCCTGCATCGCAGCGCTCTTTTGCTGCACGCGAAGCGACATCGCGCGGCACGAGGTTGCCGAATGCCGGATAGCGGCGTTCCAAATAGTAGTCGCGGTCCTCCTCGGCGATATCCGAGGGCTGTTTTGCGCCCGAGCGTATTGCTGCCACATCCTCTAACTTCTTCGGAACCCATATACGGCCGTCGTTGCGCAGCGACTCCGACATAAGGGTCAGTTTCGACTGCTGGTCGCCGTGTACGGGGATGCAGGTGGGGTGAATCTGCGTGAAGCAGGGGTTGGCAAAGTAGGCGCCTTTCTTCCAGCAGGCGCAGGCAGCGCCCACGTTGCAGCCCATGGCATTGGTGGAGAGGAAGAACACGCGGCCATAGCCACCGGTAGCGAGCAGCACGGTGTCGCCCGCGTAGCTCTTGATCTCGCCGGTCACCAGATCGCGCACCACGATGCCCTTGGCGTGGCCATCTACCACCACCAAGTCCATCATCTCCGTGCGGGGGTGCATCTCGATGTGGCCCTTGCCGATCTCCTTCTCCATGGCCTGGTAGCAGCCCAGCAGCAGCTGCTGCCCCGTCTGGCCGCGGCTGTAGAAGGTGCGCTTCAGCTGGGCGCCGCCGAAGGAGCGGTTGTCCA
>JAFLRT010000107.1 GCA_022511295.1 Alistipes sp.
CCTATTGTCGCGAGATGGGACTCTACCACGATATGATGCGCGACATAGAGCGCGAGGGCGTAACCGTCGATGTGGTTACCAAGAACGGAGTGGTAACGCAGATTAATCCCAAGCGCAAGGTCGCCGAGGGAGCATTGTCTGCGGCCAAGGCTCTCGCTGCGGAGTTCGGTATGACTCCGTCGAGCCGCAGCCGCGTGGCGGCACTGCTTAATGAGAAGACAACACAAGATGAATTCGCGGAATTTGAAGAGTTATGAAACCTGCGACAAAACAACTACCCGCCGAACAGTATGCCGAGCAAGTGATGCGTGGCGAGATACTCGTCTGCGAGTATGTGCGCCTTGCCGTCGACAGATACTATGCCGACCTCGATGTAGCACTGGACAAGGGTTGGTACTTCGACCGTAAGGCTGCGCAACGGGCGATACACTTCATCGAGCGGTTGAAACATACCAAAGGCAAATGGGCAGGTCAGCACTTCCGATTGGAGGCGTGGCAGCAATTTGTATTGTGGAATATTTTCGGGTGGAAGAATGCCGACGGCACGCGCCGCTTCCGATATACCTACATCGAGATTGCCCGCAAGAATGGCAAGACCGCTTTGGCGGCAGGCATAGCACTCTATATGCTCTTTGCCGACGGCGAGTCGCGCCCCGAGGTCTATTCCGCTGCCACCATCAAAGACCAAGCGAAGATATGCTTCGCCGATGCGGTTGCGATTGTCAAGGCTACGGATCTGAAGAACTATCTCACGCCCTACCGCAACTCGATAACCTATGAGTTGAAGGGCGGAACGATGAAGCCGCTCTCTTCGGACTACGGAACGCACGACGGTCTGAATCCCTCGTGTGCCATTATCGACGAGTTCCACGCCCATAAGGATTCGGGAATGTTCGATGTTATAAAGTCGGCATTCGGCGCACGGCGGCAGCCGCTGATGTTCATCATCACGACGGCAGGATTCAACAAGTCGGGTGCTTGCTATGCCTACCGCGACAATGTTATCAAGGTGTTGCGGGGCATCAACGAGGACGACTCGCTCTTCGGCATCATCTACACACAGGACTCGAAGGAGGAGTGGGACACACCGAGGATGTGGGTGAAGTCCAACCCCAATCTTGGAGTCTCGCTCTCGGCGGACTATCTTGCCGACCAAGTCAAGGATGCGAAGAATCGTCCGGAGGCTGTGCGCATGTGCTGACAAAGAATTTCAACCTGTGGGTCGATGCCGAGCGCACGTGGATTTTGGACGACCAGTGGATGCGCTGTACGGGAACGACCCCGTTGGAGAGTCTTCGCGGCTGCGCCTGCTGGGGAGGTTTGGACTTGTCGAATGTCTCGGACATCACGGCCTATGTGCTGCTCTTCCACGAGAACGACCGCTTTCAGATTGTGCCGTTCTTCTGGATACCCGAAGACAAGATGCTCGAAAAGATACGCAAGGAGAATATCAACTACGACAAGTGGGTTGCCGAGGGATATGTCAAAGTTACTGCCGGCAATGTTCTCGACTACGACTTTGTAAAGGCAGACATTCTGCGCATCGTTGCAGATTACGATTTGCAGACCTCGGCATACGACCGTTGGAACGCCTCGCAGACGATTATCGACTTGCAGAACGAGGGAATGGAGTTCGACCCGTTCGGGCAGGGCTACGGGTCGATGTCTGCGCCGACAAAGGAGTTCGAGAAGTTGGTGCTGACCGAGAAGATTGAGCATTTCGGAAATCCGGTGCTGCGTTGGATGCTTGCCTCGACGGTCGTCAAGACCGACCCTGCCGGCAATATCAAGCCGGACAAGGAGAAGTCGTCGCAGAAGATTGACGGCATCGCCGCTTCGATTATGGCATTTGGCGAATGGATGACAGCCCAAGCCGAGGAGGAGCGCAACCCATACGAAAACAGAGGATTGCTAACACTATAAAACGATACTGATATG
>JAFLRT010000108.1 GCA_022511295.1 Alistipes sp.
CTAATAGATTTATTATAAATAATGCAGGCGTCTGAAATTCAGACGCCTGTGCTTTTTCGGGTCGTTCGTTTTTCTCTTACGGTTATTAGCCCCTATTTGTTGTTGAATGCGTTCTGTGTCTGCTGGCAGCCCACAGAGACAAACGACAACACGGCGTCGGCAAAGACCTTCAGACGCGCCGGAAGCGCCGCGCGCTCCTCGTCGGTCCACGTGCCGAGAACATAATCAACCTGGTGTCCGCGTGCAAAATCCCCTCCTATGCCGAATCGCATACGGGCATAGGCGCTGCTTCCTATCATCGCGTCGATATTCTTCAATCCGTTATGACCGCCGTCGCTACCCTTGGGACGCATACGCAGCGTGCCGAAGGGCAATGCTATATCGTCAACCACGACAAGCAGATTCTCCAACGGTATCTTCTCGGCATCCAGCCAGTATCTCACCGCCTTACCCGACAGATTCATATAGGTGGAGGGCTTGAGAAGCACCAGCGTGCGGCCGCGATGACGCATCTGCGCCACAGAGCCGTAACGTCCGGCCGTAAAAACGGTGTCGGACGCCTCTGCCAAAGCGTCCAACACTCTAAAACCTATGTTGTGGCGGGTGTCGGCGTACTCCGCGCCTATATTACCCAGTCCCACTATCAAGTATTTCATTACTTGCTCTTGCGAATTTTTAATCGGCCTATACAGCCCACATAATCGGTCTATACAGTTCCCTTTACTCGGTTTGTGCAGCCCGCTCGGTTTATACAGCCCCCTTTATTCGGTTTGTGCAGTCCGTTCGGTCTTACAGCCCCCTTTATTCGGTTTGTGCAGCCCGCTCGGTCTTACAGCCCCCTTGTCAGGCCCCTTATTCGGCCTGAGCGGCACCGCGCGAAGCACGTGTTACACGTACAGCGCAGACAGCCGTCGTTGCCGGTGTGAGGAACTTGAGACCCTCGAACGAGAGGTCGCCGACAAATATCGTCTGACCTACCTTCAGCGGCGTAACATCTACCGTCAGGTAGTCGGGCAGGTTCTCAACCATTCCGCTGACAGTGAGTTTACGTGCCGACAGAGCCAACTTACCGCCAATCTTGACACCCTCGGCATTACCTGTAAGGCGTACCGGTATCTGTATTGCAACGGGTTTGCCCTCCTGGACACGGTAGAAGTCGATGTGGAGAATCTGCTCGCGTACAGGGTGGTACTGAACCTCACGCATAACAGCCTTCTCGACCTTGCCGTCGATATTCAACTCAACGATGTAGGAGTTGGGAGTGTAGATAAGAGGTTTAACACTCTTGACGTCGATAGCGAACGTTACGTTCTCGCCGCCACCGTAGAGAATGCAGGGTACAAGACCCTCACGGCGTACAGCCTTCGTGGCCTTCTTGCCGAAGCCGTCGCGCTTAACGGCCTGAATTTGGATTGTTTGCATAATGCTTTGTATTTTAAGTTATTACCTGCGGCATCACTCAGAGCGTACTCTGCGGTACGCGCCCCATAAATGCCTGATTCGCGGCAAAGATAACATATTTTCAATTACAGCGCAAATTTTTTATCGGTAATGGTTGTTTGGGGCAAATCTTGCAGAAGTTTCTGCAGAAAATCCTGCAGAAACTCTTGCAAAAAATCTTGCAAAAAATCCTGCCACCGTAAAAATGGTTGAAAAAATATAAAAATTCGTGTCGGGGTCTTGACAAAGGGGTAGTCGGAATATTATATTTGCATCGTCGCTGCTGTCGCGGCGGCATCTTACAAATCCGATTTTTTCAAGTTCAATATCTGTCGGTTCTTCCGCAGAGGTTCTCTTTATCGGTTTTTCGGCAGTGTCATCTGTCTGTTATGGCTATCTGTTGAAAAAGTTATCGACACCAAATACATCT
>JAFLRT010000109.1 GCA_022511295.1 Alistipes sp.
CGTTCATTAAAAAAAGGACCGTTTATAGACCCCAAACTTGAGGCTAAAGTTATAGCCCAAGCCGAAGGCAATAAAAAGTCTGTCATCAAGACTTGGTCGCGAGCAAGTATGATTTCGCCTGACTTTGTGGGTCAGACGATAGCGGTACACAACGGTAACAAGTTTATCCCCGTGTACGTAACTGAAAATATGGTAGGCCACAAACTCGGTGAGTTCGCTCCTACGCGCAACTTCCGCGGTCACGCCGGTAACAAGAAAAAATAGTGAAAAATGGGTGCAAGAAAAGCAATAAGAGCCGAAAAACTCAAGGCTGAAAAGAAGCAGAAGGCGATAGCCATTATGCGTGATTGCCCTACGTCTCCCCGCAAAATGCGTCTGGTAGCAGATATCATTCGCGGCGTTGAGATTAACAAGGCATTGGGCATCCTTCGCTACTCGAAGAAGGAGGCGTCTATCCGATTGGAAAAACTTCTCAAGTCGGCTATTGCCAACTGGGAGGCTAAAAACGAGAACGAGCGTCTGGAAGACGTTACGTTGTGCGTGAAGGAGATTATGGTTGACGGCGGTCGTATGCTCAAGCGCATACAGCCTGCACCGCAGGGCCGCGCACACCGCATACGCAAGCGTTCGAACCACGTAACTATCGTGGTGGACAAAATGGTAACCGCAGAAAACAAGTAACAAATGGGACAGAAAGTTAATCCAATAGCAAACCGCCTCGGTATTATCAAGGGTTGGGATTCCAACTGGTATGGCGGTAAAGATTTCTCGGATAAACTGGTAGAGGATGCAAAAATCCGCAAATACCTGAATGTCCGTTTGGCAAAGGCGAGCATCTCGAGAATCATCATCGAGCGCACGCTTAAACTCGTAACCGTAACGATTTCGACGGCACGTCCCGGCATCATCATCGGCAAGGGCGGCCAGGAGGTCGATGCGCTGAAGAAAGAACTTAAGAAACTTACCCGCAAAGAGGTTCAAATCAACGTCTTCGAGGTTAAGCGTCCTGAAGTGGATGCAATTATCGTGGGTCAGAACATCGCCCGCCAGCTCGAGGGTCGTGTATCGTACCGCCGCGCGATAAAGACAGCCATCGCATCGACGATGCGTATGGGTGCCGAGGGTATCAAGATTCAGATTTCGGGTCGTGTAGGCGGCGCCGAGATGGCTCGCAGCGAAACCTTCAAGGAGGGTCGTATTCCGTTGCACACGTTCCGTGCAGATGTAGACTACTGCCTCACCGAAGCACTTACCAAGGTAGGTATCCTCGGTGTCAAGGTGTGGATATGTCATGGCACGGTATACGGCAAGCGCGATTTGTTCGAGCAGAACGGTGCGTCGGCACAGCAGCACAACGGTCAGGGTGCCGGTCGCAGCGGCAAAGGCGCTCCGCGCAAAAGACGCAATAATAGTAAGTAGTACCTTTTAAGCAGAAAAAACAGTTATGTTACAGCCAAAAAAGACCAAGTTTAGAAGAATGCAGAAAGGTCGTATGAAGGGTCTTGCTCAAAGAGGTAACCAACTTGCATACGGTTCATTCGGCATCAAAGCGCTGGAGTCTACGTGGATTACAGGTCGTCAGATTGAGGCCGCACGTCAGGCAATCACGCGTTATATGAAACGTGAAGGACAAATATGGATTCGAATCTTCCCCGATAAACCCATTACCAAAAAACCCGCCGAGGTCCGAATGGGTAAAGGTAAGGGTAATCCCGAAGGATTCGTAGCACCCGTAACGCCGGGCCGTATTCTGTTCGAGGCTGAGGGTGTACCCTTGGC
>JAFLRT010000011.1 GCA_022511295.1 Alistipes sp.
ACGAGAAGATAACGCTGAACATGGAGGATGCCGGCGGCACGGAGGAGTTCGACGAGGATGTACTGCACATGCGTCAGTTGCTCAAGACCAAGCTTTCGGACCAGGATTTGAGTGTACGCGCACTGAACTGCCTGAAGGCTGCCGATGTGGATACGGTAGGTGATTTGGTTCGTCTGAACCGCAATGACCTGCTTAAGTTCCGCAATTTCGGCAAGAAGTCTCTTACGGAGTTGGATGAGCTGCTCTCGTCGCTCAATCTGAAGTTCGGAATGGACGTATCTATCTACAAACTTGATAAAGATTAATTATGAGACATAACAAGAATTTCAATCATCTGGGCCGACAGGCAGGCCACCGCAAGGCACTGATGTCTAATATGGCCTCGTCGCTCATACTGCACAAGCGTATAGAGACGACTGTGGCCAAGGCCAAAGCGCTCAAGCAGTTCGTGGAGCCGTTAGTAACCCGTTCGAAAGAGGATACGACCCATTCGCGTCGCGTAGTCTTCTCGTATCTGAAGCAGAAGGAGGCTGTTACGGAGTTGTTCCGCAATATCGCGCCTAAGGTTGCAAATCGTCCGGGCGGCTATACCCGTATTTTGAAGACGGGTTTCCGTTTGGGAGATGCAGCGGATATGTGCATCATTGAGTTCGTTGATTTCAATGAGACATATACGTTTGGTGTTCAGCCGGCAGCGGCTACTGAGGCAGCAAAACCCAAGACACGTCGTTCTCGCAAAAAGAGTACGGATGCTGTTGAGGATGCAACGGTAGTTGATGAGAAGAAGAGCGCACCCAAGGCTGCGAAGAAGCCTGTTGCGACAAAGGCAACTAAGAACACTGGTGCAAAGGTTGCGAACGTAAAGACTAACGTAGGCAAGAAGATGTAATTTGTCTTCGGACCTTGAGAATATGAAGAGAAACCGCCGGTTTGAGCCGGCGGTTTCTTGTTTATATTGCCTGTTTATTCTGTTACGTTATTAATAACGCTTGCGATAGATAGCCAACCTGATGTATGACCTCCCGATAGTCGAGTCATTGTTGCAGGTGTTTGTTATTTTTCCTGCAATATCCTATCTTTGCATAAATGTGAAATCCGAGAAACTATGGTGGATTTTTCCGACAGTATCTTTGTGAAAAAGATGCGCGAGGTGTTTCCGGTTGGTGAGGAGGCTGTCGCAGAACTTGCCGCTCATCTCGAGGAGTGTACATTTGCACGCAGGGATATGATTCTTCGTGCAGACGTCTATTGCCGTTATGCGTGGTTTGTCGAGAGGGGGCTTGTGCGACATTACTGGCTCGAGGAGGAGCGCGAGACCGTAACATCCTTCTCTGTTGAGGGGCATATCGTTTTCAGTATGGACGAACTCTACTATGGCAAGCCGAGTCAGGAGTATGCGCAGGCCGTCGAGGCTGTCGAGGCATGGCGCATATCGGTCGGAGACCTCGAACAGCTGTTTCGCAGCAATCTCGAGTTATGCAACTGGGGGCGTTTGATACACCAGAACGAATACCGCCGCCTGCACCGCTCGCATAAAGAGCGTCTTACTCTCTCGGCAGAGGCTCGGTATCAGATGTTTGTCAAACAGTTTCCGGATATATGCTCGCGTGCGCCGCTGGGGGATATAGCCTCGTATCTTGGTATGGACCCATCGACCTTGAGCAGGGTCAGAGGATGATTTTTTTTGCATCATTGCCTTTTTTTCATCATTACCTCTTTTTTTGACCTGCGTCAAATTTTATTTGCTGCGCTTTTACGAACTTTGTATCGCTAATCTGAAAACAGAATATTATGGGAGAACTCATTCAAACTCAGCATCGCAATGTGTGGATGGACTGGGCGCGTGTCATCGCCTGCTTTATGGTCTTGATAGTGCATAGCACCGAACCGTTCTATTTCGGCGGCGAGGGGGCGCAGATTCTGTCCCGCAACGAAGCGCTGTGGACTGCCGTATTCAATACCTTTGTTCGCTCCTGCGTGCCGCTGTTCGTCGTGATATCGGCATGGCTTCAACTGCCCGTGCAGCGTACGACAGGCGATTTCCTGCGCCGCAGGGCTGTCAGGGTAGTCATACCCTTTGTCGTATGGACGGTCGTCTATACATTGGTACTGGGCGACGGTGAGGGAATTAACTTTAGAAATTTGCTGTTTAATTTCAACTATCCGTCGGCGCATCTGTGGTATGTCTATATGCTTATAGGTCTCTATCTCCTTATGCCGTTGCTCTCGCCATGGGCCGAGAGGGTTGGCAAGCGCGAACTTCAGTTCTACATAGTGCTGTGGCTGCTTACCACGCTACTGCAACTCGTGCGCGATTGGATTGGCGGAGCCCCGACTGTTATCTACGGCTTGAGCGGCGTACCTCGGCAGGTTCTGTTTCCGCTGTGGGGCGAATCGAGTTGGAATACCTATGGTCTGTTCTACTACTTCAGCGGATTTATAGGCTATATGCTTCTGGGACTCTATATGCGCAAATTCTCATCCGAGATGTCGTGGGGCAAAACTCTCGTCATAGTTCTGCCATGCTTCGCTGCGGGCTATGCGATAAGTTTCAACGGCTTCTGGCATAGGGTTATGGCTTCAAGCGGCGGTATGTTCCCTACGGGTGGTCCGGTGGGGGTTGCCGTGTGGTGGGAGACTACATGGTGCAATGATACCATTGGCGTAGCGCTGATGACCATTGCCTGGGTGCTGTTGCTGCGTAAGATTAAAAGCGCCGGAGTCTTCTATAACAAGGTGATAATGCCCGTCTCGAAGGCGAGTTACGGAATGTATCTGTGTCATATGCTGCTCCTCTCGTATGTGTCGTCGGCAATATGCGGATGGCTCGGTCGCGGAGCCGATGCTCGTCTTGGCGTATGGACCGCCCCTGTGGAGATAACGGTTACCGCTGTTGTATCGTTTGTCTGCGTCGCTGCGGTCTCTGTGGCGGTTCAGCGCATACCCAAAATCGGAAAGTATATTATGGGGTAGGTTGAGGGTATCGACTCTGACGCTCACACACAAAAAACTCGACCTGAAAAGGGTCGAGTTTTTTGTATCATTATCTTTGTGTTGGTACCCTAAACTGCTAACCGCACTTTGAGTAGCCGCACGACATACAAGTGAGACAACCGTTCTGGTAAGCCATATTCTCCTGACCGCACTGCGGACACTTGCCCTTGGAGTGTGTGCCGTCGGCGATATACTGCTTCAGCGCACGCTGCACACCCGTCTTCCAGGTGTTAATCGTCTCGCTGTCCAGATGCAGACCGTCGATAAGCGATACCACCTTCTCGAGCGGCATACCATGACGCAGCACACCCGAAATCAGTTTGGCATAGTTCCAGAACTCCTCATCGAAGAGACGCGATATACCGCCTATGGTGTTGGTATAGCCGTAGCGGTCGGTGTACTGGAAATCGTAACGCTTCGAACCGTCAGCCTCGCGTATCTTGATGATATTTCCATTGGTTATCTTGCGAGGGATATACATTGCATCCTCCTCAATCTTACCGGTAAATATCTCGTAGGGACGACCGTTCTGCAGACCTACGAAGGCTATCCAGTCCTCGCTGCCGTTCTTGAAGCGGACTATATCTGCCGGCAGCGACTGCGGACGTTTGTTCTCACCCGTAGCGTCCTCGCATTTTTTTGCCTTCCCCTTTTTGTTTTTGCTGTCGAGCAGCACGCCGTCGCGGCAGCCGTCGCGGTATACCGTAACGCCTTTGCAGCCACACTCCCATGCCGTACGGTATACCTCTGCCACAAGTTGCTCCGAAACATCATTCGGAAGGTTCACCGTAACCGATATCGAGTGGTCTACCCACTTTTGTATAGCGCCCTGCATCTTAACCTTGGCAACCCAGTCGATATCGTTTGCCGTAGCCTTGTGATAGGGTGATGCTGCTATCATCTTTTCCAACTCCGCATCCTTTATTGTGTCGAGTTTGCTGATATCGTAACCTGCGACCTCGGCCCATTTAACGAAGTTGTGGTGGTAGACATTGTACTCCTGGAACTTCTCGCCCGTTTCGTCCACATAGTCTACATGCGTATCTACATCCGAAGGATTGACCTTGCGGCGTCGCTTGTATACGGGACGGAATACGGGTTCTATGCCCGAGGTCGTCTGCGACATAAGTGACGTGGTGCCTGTGGGCGCTATTGTAAGCATAGCGATATTGCGTCGGCCGACCACAGTCATCTTCTCGTATAGTTCGGGGTCTGCCTCCTTTATGCGCTCTATCATGGGGTTGCCGACCTCGCGTGCCGTGTCGTAGACCTCGAATGCACCGCGCTCCTCGGCCATCGACACTGACGAACGGTAAGCCTCTACGGCTAACGTCTTGTGAATCTTCACAGCGAAGTCTATGGCCTCCTGCGAACCGTAGCGCAGACCCAATGCCGCAAGCATATCGCCCTCGGCCGTTATGCCCAGACCCGTGCGGCGACCCTTGAGTGCCATAGTGCGTATCTTCTTCCACAAATCCGACTCTACGCGACGTATATCCGCCTCCTCGGGGTCTGACGATATCTTCTGAAGTATAAGTTCCACCTTCTCAAGTTCGAGGTCGATAATATCATCCATCAGACGCATCGCCTTGCGTACATGCTCCTTGAACTTGTTGAAGTCAAACGATGCGTTTGCGGTAAACGGACGGTCTACATAACTGAAGAGGTTGATTGCCAACAGGCGGCACGAATCGTAGGGGCAGAGAGGTATCTCGCCGCAGGGATTCGTCGATACTGTGGTGAATCCCAGGTCGGCATAGCAGTCAGGCACACTCTCGCGTATAATCGTCTCCCAGAACAGCACTCCCGGCTCGGCCGATTTCCACGCATTGTGGATAATCTTCTCCCACAGTTTTTTCGCGTCTATATCATTGGTGTATATCGGCTTGTCCGAATTTATCGGGAACTGCTGACGATATGTGCGACCCTCTATCGCAGCGCGCATAAACTCATCATCTATCTTTATGGACACATTGGCGCCTGTAACCTTTCCGGTATCCATCTTGGCGTCGATAAACTTCTCGGCGTCGGGGTGCTTTATCGACAGCGAGAGCATAAGCGCTCCGCGCCGTCCGTCCTGTGCCACTTCGCGCGTGGAGTTGGAATAACGCTCCATAAAGGGAACGATACCGGTCGAGGTGAGAGCCGAGTTGAGTACCGGGCTGCCCGAAGGACGTATATGCGAGAGGTCGTGTCCTACACCTCCGCGACGCTTCATGAGTTGCACCTGCTCCTCATCCATACGGAATATACCTCCGTAGGAGTCAGCCGGTTTTTTGTGTCCGATGACGAAACAGTTCGAGAGCGATGCCACCTGAAAATCGTTGCCGATACCCGTCATAGGTCCTCCCTGCGGGATGAGATAGCGGAAATGGTCGAGAAGTTTGAATATCTCCTGTTCATCGAGAGGGAAGGGATATTTGTTCTCTATTCGCGCAAGTTCGGCAGCCAGACGGTGGTGCATCTGCTCGGGCGAGGTTTCGTAGATGTTGCCAAACGAATCCTTCAGAGCATATTTGCTTACCCAGACCGTCGCGGCGAGCTCGTCGCCGTCGAAGTATTCTTTTGTTTCGGCCACAGCATCAGCATAGGATACGGGCTTGAGGTCTTTTGAGGTATTGTCGCTCATACTCTTTTGTTTAATATAGTAGTTTTCAATTAGTTGTCTAAATTACGGCATCTCTTGTGCCTAAGTTTCAGGTCGGTACTTTGCGACGACAAGATATCCGCCGACACAGGGTCGGAGAACATCTGTCGCGAAAAGTGAAAAATATTCGGTACAGACCGACAATGCAAAGATGCGTAAATATCGTGAAAAAAACGACGAGGTTTCCGAAATTTATTCACAAGTTTTCGACACCGAGGCATAAAAAACGCGCAACATACTGATTATCTCCGCAACTGAGTATCCGGCGTGGAAATTTTATATATATTTGTGCCATGACTGCACTTTTTGAAGATATAATTTTCGGACCCGTGCGCTCTCGCAGACTGGGATTGTCGCTGGGTGTCAATCTGTTGCCGATACACGCCAAACTCTGCAACTTCGACTGCATCTATTGTGAGTGCCGAGCGGCGCGGCGAAAAGCGTTTCAATTCGCGCGAGGATGTGCGGCAGCATCTTCGTGATGCCCTCACCCGTATGGCCGACGAGGGAACGCCGCCCGACGTGATAACCTTTGCCGGCAACGGCGAGCCGACACTCCACCCCGAGTTCGGAGCCATTGTCGATGATACTCTCTCTATGCGCGACCGGTTGTCGCCTGCGGCGCGCGTGTCAGTGCTTAGCAATGCGACGCAACTGCACCGCGATGATGTCTTCGAGGCTCTGCTGCGTGTGGATAACAATATACTTAAACTCGACTCGGCATTCGACTCCACTGTACGCTTGCTGAACCGCCCGCAGGGTGAATACTCTGTGGATCGCATTGTTGAGAATATGGTCAGATTCGACGGACGGTTTATCTTGCAGACGATGTTTCTGCGCGGTGAGGTATGCGGTACCCAAATTGACAATACGACCGAAGATGAGGTCTCGGCGTGGCTCGATATCGTGCGCCGTCTCCGTCCGCGACAGGTTATGGTCTACTCTCTCGACCGTCCTGCGCCGTATCTCTCGCTCGAGAAGGTGTCGCGCGAGGAACTGATGCCGATAGCCGACAGGGTGAGGGCGCTGGGCATAGAGTGTTCTGCCGTATAGTGCCGCCTTTGTTGGTGCTGAAAACAAAAAATAACTGCAAAAAATAATATTTTCACAATAATTTGCTAACTTTGAAACGCGAAACGGCCCTGCCGTTAAGCCTGGACACAACTACAAACAACAAACTATAATGTTATGACGGATATTTTTGAGAGACTTGAAAAGAATGCCGGCGGCCCTATCGGCCAGTATATGCAGAGAGTGCATGGATACTTTGCATTCCCCAAACTCGAGGGCGAAATAGGTCCTCATATGCGATTCCGAGGCAAGATGATGCTTAACTGGAGTCTTAACAACTATCTGGGTCTGGCCAACCACCCCGAGGTCCGCAAGGCCGATGCTCTGGGTGCAGCCGAGTTCGGTATGGCGGCTCCTATGGGCGCCCGTATGATGAGCGGACAGACCAAATATCACGAGCAACTTGAGCGTGAACTTGCCGAGTTCGTCGGCAAGGAGGATGCGTTCCTGCTCAACTTCGGTTATCAGGGTATGCTTTCGATTATCGACTGCCTGCTCACTCCGCGCGACGTCGTGGTATACGATGCCGAGGCACACGCCTGCATCATCGACGGTCTGCGTCTGCATCGCGGCAAGCGCTTTGTCTACGGACACAACAACGAGGAGTCGTTTGCCCTCCAACTCAAGCATGCGACCGAACTTGCCGAAGAGCAGAACGGCGGTGTGCTGGTGATTACTGAAGGAGTATTCGGTATGAAGGGCGACCTGGGCTTCCTCGATGTCATTGCAAAATACAAGAAGGATTACCAGTTCCGTCTGCTCGTCGATGATGCACACGGTTTCGGTACTATGGGTCCCGGCGGTCGCGGTACTGCTGCCCACTTCGGCGTTACCGATGCTGTAGATGTGCTTTTCAACACCTTCGCCAAGTCTATGGCCGGTATCGGCGCCTTCGTATCGGGTCCCCGCTGGCTGATTAACCTGCTGCGCTACAATATGCGCTCGCAACTCTATGCAAAGTCGCTTCCTATGCCTATGGTTATCGGTGCGCTGAAGCGTCTGGAACTTATTCGCAATCACCCCGAATACCAGGAGAAATTGTGGCAGATTACCCGCGCATTGCAGAGCGGTTTCCGCGAGAACGGCTTCGAGATAGGTGTAACACAGTCTCCCGTAACGCCCGTCTATATGAAGGGTGGTAACGAAGAGGGTACTAACCTTATTGTGGACCTGCGCGAGAACTACGGCGTATTCTGCTCGATAGTAGTCTATCCCGTTATCCCGAAGGGTGAAATAATCCTGCGTATTATACCTACGGCGGCTCACACGCTCGAAGATGTTGAGTATACAATCAACGCCTTCAAGTCTGTACGCGAGAAGTTCGAGGCAGGTTACTACGCTTCGATGCCTATTCCCGACAAGGCAGACCCCGACTTCAAGGTACGATAACACAACTCTCCGGCGCTTCTGTGCCGTTGCAATTAAGATACGCCCCTGCAGCCAACAGGTTGCAGGGGCGTATCGCGTTGTTTTGTATGCAGTTGGTTATGCTACCGGCTCTTTGACCTTTTTGTTTGCCGGTGTGCGTACCATTGCGGCAGTACGGACACCGCTGCCTCCGTTACCCATACTCTGGGACATCTCTGAGGGTTTTTGTACGGGGAATATCAGTTTGTCCGTGTCGTAACCGAAACGGCGTGCGATATCGAGTATCGATTCAAGTTCCGATTCGGGCAGAGATGGTGTTCGCGAAAGTATCCATAAAAAGTTTTTGCCGCTGCCGACAAGGGCCCAACTGTAATTCTCGCTGATGGCCAGAATATCGTAGTCGGAGTAGAACGACAAGAAGAACGATACGCGCAGATGGCCATTGATATCGGTGGTCTTCGCCTTGCCGACGCTCTCCTGCAGACGGCCCTTGCGCTGGTTGTAACCGCGATTTATAACCTTTATTTTGCCGTTGTCCTGCAATATGTACTCTGCCGTAACGTAATCCAGTTCACGTTCAAAGCGATTATTCGTTCGTGCTATCTCGTACCATCTGCCGAGATAACGGTTGAGGTCAAAGCCTGTCAAAGATTCGTATTGCTCCGTTGTGCGTCCGCCTAAACCCAAGGCAAGACCGAATATCGCCAATGCGACGAGTAAAATTGTTCCCATAGTGCCGTTGATATTTTATAATTACAGCGGCAGTGGCGGCATTTTTCGTGCCAAGACGCGGTTATGAGGATTAGTGTTTGTCGCCTTTGATGGCGCTGAAAATGGCGTCGGCATCGTAGCCGCATACGGAGTAGAGTTGTGCCGGCGTTCCGTGTTCGACAAAAGCATCGCCTATGCCGAGCGAAATAACCTCTGTGTTGCGCATGCCCTCGGCATTAAAGAAGGCTGCGATTGTCTGTCCGACACCTCCGCGCACAACGCCGTCCTCGACCGTTATCACGCGGCTGAACCGCCTTCCTATCTCGCGCAGCATATCATTGTCCAAAGGCTTTACGAAACGCAGGTCGTAGTGGGCTGCATTGATACCCTCGGCCTCGGCGCGGGCTATGGCCTCGGCGGCAGAAGCGGCTGTAGTACCGATACTTATCACGGCGGTATGCTCTCCGTCGCGCAGCCTGCGACCCTTGCCTGCGGGCAGCAGCTCGAACTCTCTGTCGCGCCAAGGTGCGCCGGTGCCGGTTCCGCGCGGATAGCGAATGACAAAAGGCGAATCGGATTTGAGAGCCGTATACATCATATTGCGCAGTTCCGACTCATCTGCCGGCGCGGCGATAGTCAGATTGGGTATGCATCCGAAGTATGCCATGTCGAATGCTCCGTGATGCGTGGCACCGTCTTCGCCGACCAGTCCTCCACGATCTAAGCAGAAGACGACCGGCAGACCGGGTATGGCGACGTCGTGAATCACGTTGTCGTATGCGCGCTGCATAAAGGTAGAGTAGATGTTGCAGAAGGGGCGCATACCTGCTGCGGCCAAACCTGCCGAGAATGTTACTGCATGCCCTTCGGCTATTCCTACATCGAAACAGCGCTCGGGCATGACCTCCATCATTATATTCAGTGAGCATCCCGACGGCATTGCAGGCGTTATTCCTGCCACGCGGCTGTCCATGCGTGCCAGGTCGAGCAGTGTCTGCCCGAAGACATCCTGATAGCGGTCTGCTGAAGCGGTCGATTTTATACGTTTGCCGGTCTCGGGGTCGAAGCGCCCCGGGGCGTGAAAGTCCACCTGATTATCTTCGGCGGGAGCGTAGCCTTTGCCCTTGACTGTCATTACGTGGAGCAGTTTCGGACCATTTATCTCTTTGAGGTCTGTAAGAACGCGCACCAACTCCGAGATGTCGTTGCCGTCTATGCGTCCGAAGTACCGGAAATTAAGACTCTCGAACAGATTGCTGTTCTGCAGCAGTCCCTGTTTTATGGCATTGCCTGTCTTGCGCATAAAGCGCAGCAGGAACGGTATATGCCTCACGACGCTCCACAGATGCCTCTTAATGCGGTTGTAGGTGCGCGATGTCGATACCCTGACCAAATAACGGCCCAGCGCACCCGTCGGACGGTCGATGGCCATATTGTTGTCGTTGAGGATGACAAGCACATCGGTTGTCTTGCTGTCGCCGGCATTGTTCAGACCCTCGAATGCGAGACCGCCCGTCATGGCTCCGTCGCCTATTATAGCTATCACCTTGCGCTTCTCTCCGTTAAGTTCTGCTGCCTTGGCCATACCGAAGGCGGCCGAGATGGATACGGATGAGTGGCCGCAGCTGAAAGCATCGTATTCACTCTCGCACATACGTGGGAAGCCGCTTATGCCGCCCGCTTTGCGCTGCGAGGCAAAGGCTTCGCGACGTCCGGTGATTATTTTATGGGCATAGGCCTGGTGTCCTACATCCCATACGAGTTTGTCGTATGGCGTATCGTATACATAATGCAGTGCCACAGCCAGTTCTACGGCTCCGAGACTTGAGGCCAGATGTCCGGGATTCTCGGAGCATACCTCGATGATATAATGCCGCACTTCATCGCAAAGGACGCGAAGTTGCTCGATATCAAGTTGTTTGATATCGGCCGGAGAGTCGATTTTCGGCATCAGTATGTAGTCGTTTTGCGGCATATTGTGCGCAAAGTTAATAAAATTGGAATATATTTCGTATATTCGCAATCAGAATATAATAAATGCGAACGGATTATGAATTGTAAACGAGTTTTGCTGAAACTCAGCGGCGAGTCGTTGCAGGGTGCGCAGGGGTACGGTATCTCTACAGAGGTGCTGCAAAGTTATGCCGAGCAGATAAAGAGTGTTGTCGAGCGTGGCGTGCAGGTTGGTATCGTCATAGGCGGCGGCAATATCTTTCGTGGTCTTCAGGGCGCACGCCGTGGCTTTGACCGCGTGAAGGGAGACCAGATGGGTATGCTGGCAACCATTATCAACTCAATAGCCTTGCAGTCCGCACTCGAGGATAACGGCGTCAAGGCCAGAGTGCTTACCTCGATACGTACGGAACCGATAGGGGAGTATTATTCCAAGGTCAAGGCTCTCGAATATATGGATGCAGGTTATGTCGTTATTTTCGGCGGCGGAACGTCTAATCCCTACTTCTCGACTGACTCGGCTGCTGCGCTGCGCGGTGTGGAGATTGAGGCAGATGTTCTTCTCAAGGGGACGCGTGTGGACGGAATTTACACCGCAGACCCCGAAAAGGACCCGACGGCAACGAAGTTCGATGAACTTACATTCGATGAGGTATATTCGCGCAACCTCCATATTATGGATATGACGGCCTTTACGCTCTGCAAGGAGAACAGGCTCGGCATCATTGTCTTCGATATGGATACGCGCGGCAATCTCGAAAAGGTGCTTTTCGGCAGTGAGCGCACAGGCACGCTTGTTAAACTTTAACATTGTTAAACTTTAACGGTAGTATTATGAGCAAACGGGCAAAGAGAGGTAATTTGGTACTTGCGGCTCTGCTGATTGCGGCAGTTGCTCTCGCCATCTTTATCTTCTGGTCGTGGTAAGGCTGACCGATGAATTTGAATAACGGACAAAACAATTAAAAACAATAGATATGGATACTAAAACTATTCTCGATGCGGCTTCGGAGCGTATGTCCAAGACGGTCGAATTTTTAGAGGAGGCACTGCTTAATATCCGTGCGGGCAAGGCGTCCACCAATGTTCTGAACGGGGTTATGGTTGAATACTACGGTTCGCAAATGCCCGTATCGGGTGTTGCGAGCGTTACGGTTCCCGATGCCAAGACCATACTTATACAGCCGTGGGACAAGAATATGATTCGCCTTATAGAGAAGGCCATCATCGACTCGAACATAGGTCTCACGCCTTCGAACAACGGTGAGCATATTCGTCTGTCGATACCGCCTCTTACCGAAGAGCGCCGCAAGGATTTGGTAAAACAGGTGCGCGGTGAGGCCGAGAATGCACGTATCAGCCTGCGCAATGCGCGCCGCGATGCCGTTGAGGCATTCAAAAAGGCTCTCAAGGAGGGTATGCCCGAGGATGAGTCGAAAGACGGCGAAGCACAGTCGCAGAAACTTCTGGAGAAGTTCTCGAAGCAGATTGATACCGTCCTCGAGAAGAAGGAGAAGGAGATAATGACCGTCTGATTTACATGCAGTGAAATCTTTCGTGCCGAGATATTGCGCAGTCGTTGCGATGGCGTGTGCTGCGGTATTGTTTACCGCTGTACGCGCCGATGCGCAAATATATGCCAAACTGAACGGACTTTATGCCTGTGTGGGTGTTATAAATCCTCAGGTTGAGTTCGGTATTTCCGACCACTCGGCATTTCAGACCGAGTTTGTCTATTCACCCTGGGCATCAGTGCGCGGAAGGCATATGAAGTTCGGTATCTTTATGAACGAGTACCGTTACTATATAAATAATGTGCGCAGCAAGGGACGCGGTTTTTATGTTGCAGCCGATGTGGGTATGATGGCATTCGATATAACACGTCCGCGTCTTGGCAACGGCAAGTTGGTGTGGTTCGACAGGAATTACTCTAAGGGTTACGGCTTTATGCTCGGTCTTGCTGTCGGCTACGAGTACCGCTTCAAGGAGCGCTGGGTGGTGGACGCCTTTATCGGCGGTGCATATATGAACAGTATGTATAACGGTTATCTTGCCGACGGCACTATCAATATGAACCCTCACCGCCCGCCCGGCAAGGAACCGGACTCTCCCGACCCCTTCAACGGTTCGGCAGAGACTATGCCCTGCAAGATAGGCATCTCAATCGGCTACAGGATATTCAATCCCAAAAAACAACCGACAGAGACAACATCTTCGGTGTTATAAAACAACGGCACCTATCTTTCAGACCGCTTCTCGAAGTGCTGATAATCCTTCCGCGAGGTCCAGTCGCCGCCCCATTCGAAGCCGTGTTTCAGAAACGCCTGACAGCATACGTCGCTGCGCTCTATTTTATATGGAAAATCAGCGCTGCGGTCAGCGTATATATCGGCACCTGCCGGCTCCACAATCATCCGTCCGTTGCTCACTCTTACGTATGGGTTGTAGAGCGGATTTATATCCACCGCCATACCCGTACTGTGCTTTGACAGGCGATTCGTACCGGAGATAAACCTGAAGTTGAAGCACGAACTGTTGTTCGCTCTCATCGACTGCTCGTCATCTGCACCGTAAAGGTCTATCAACACCATCCTCCCGATAGGATAACGGGCATCGAAAAGGGTGCGAAATATCTCCAACAGGTCATCGCTTATGGAGCGGTGGCATATCATCTCGCCAAGGCGTATATTCTGCTCTGCGTC
The DNA here is from genome assembly GCA_022511295.1 of Alistipes sp. Classification (GTDB taxonomy): domain Bacteria; phylum Bacteroidota; class Bacteroidia; order Bacteroidales; family Rikenellaceae; genus Alistipes. Next base: position 13,447 of record JAFLRT010000011.1, read on the forward strand.
ATAGTGAAGAACCTTTATATATCGCAGGTCGGACAGGGCGACGGTGCAGTTGCTGCCGTATGACAGCCCGTCTATTCTCCTAAACAGACTGTCGTCTATCGGCTGTGCCGTGAAGCAGTTGTCAATACCATACTGCTGCACGCTCTGTATGGATACTGTCTCTCCGGCAATCCAGCGGTCAAGCAGCAGCCGGTCGTCGCCGCCGGCCGAAAAGCCGGGTGTAATCCCCTCGAAGAGTATAGCCAGTGCCGTAAGCAGACGCAGTCTCATGATACTCTAACGTTTTTTTCTCTCGCGCAGCAGCACGTGTTCGAGCAGCAGCACTATAATTACGCCTGCCACAAACCCGTTGCCCGCTATGGGACGTATCAGCGAGGGAATATGCTCCATAACTTTATCGGGTGCGAATGAGAGTATTACATCGAGCATAAGCGGCAGACCGATAATCATACCGTGCCGGAATGTCGATACGCTCTTCGTGGCATTGGCCATCTCGAAGCCTGCCGCTATCTGCGTAGCCATCAAAAAGAGCAGCACGCACCCCATAACAGTCGGCGGAATGGTCATAAGGACGCTTACACCCTGCGGCCAGAATGCGACTGCCGTGAGGATGACTGCGGCAGGTACTATCGGCCACCTCGAGGCGCATGATGTCGATGCCACGATACCCGGACTGAGAGAGTAATCGACTGGTCCTATTGCGCCGATACTTCCCGACACCATATTCATAAGACCGGTAACGGTCATTGCGCGGCGATTGCGCCTCTCCATATTTCCTGCTCCGACCATAGCGCCGAGCGACTGTACCGACCCCGCCTCGTTGATAAAGAGTGCGGCGTAGCAGAACAGGAACGAAACGGTTACACCCAAATCGAACTCTGCCGGAAAGTTGAACACTCTTGCGGCGTGGGTGTCGGTCGCTGTCTGCTCCGGAAATCCGGTTATGGCGAACCACAGCAGCGAGCCGACAATCATGGCGGCACTTACCGATACCGTCTTCCATACCCCTTTCAGTCTCTCGTTGGCAAATGCCATAAGCAGCGTGCCGAAGAGCGCGAAACAGAAGGCTTCGGGGTAGTGGTCGGGGTCTGAGAATATAAGGTCTATTATTGGATGTGCTATGGTGAAGGATATAAGCAGAAGAACTACCACCACGATACGCGGAGTGAATAGCGGAAGCAGTTTTCGTGTTATGCCGCTGATGCCTGCCAGGGCGATTATTGCGCCGCCGATAAATATGGCGGTGTAAATCGAACTTGAACTGCACCCTTGGGCCGTAGCAGCGAGTATTCCCGTGAGCAGCGCCGCTGCCGGACCGGGTATAAGAGGCATGCGATGACCGAAAAATACCTGTATCAGCATTGCCGCACCCGTTATGCCGAAGAGTTTCTGGGCATAGGCTACGGTCTCTCCGGGTGGCGCTATGAAGGTGCTTGTAAGCACTACGGGTATGGCTATCAAAAGCCATTGCAGGCTGTAAAGGAGCATCTCGCCCACACGCGGGCGTTCATCGAGTCCGTACTTGAGATTCATCGCTTGGTTGTTTTTTCGTCTTTGTGCTGAAGGAAGTAACGCTGCGACTTGACGAGGTTGCGCGAGTGCAGCACCATAGTCTTGGTCTCGTTGAGGATTGTTATATAGAGTATGCTGGCCTTTGTCGATGACTCCTTGTGTTTTATGCGCAGCAGTTGGTTGGTCATCGCCTCGGATATCTTCTCAAAGAGTTCGTCGCGCATCGCAACGATGAAATCCACCTCCGAGAAGTCATTCTTCTGCAATGTCTTGTTCACTTTCGAGAAGATTACCTCCACATCGTCGTTGATTTGCATAAGGTCTTCGATTTGCTCGCGCGTCATACCCTCGTGGTTGTTGTCTATATGTTCGAAGCAGGGACGGGTTATATGCACGAGCGACTTGGTTATCTCGTTCATATAGTCTACCATCTGCGTATAGTAGTATGCCGAGTTTATCTCTGAATCCTTGACGTTGTGCAGCACCGACAGCAGGTCATATTTTCTCTCGCGTGAGCGTTCGAACAGGTCTTGCGCCTGCTGCATCGTATCGCGCAGTCCCTTGCGGTTCTCCTTGAATACGGCAATCATGGTGCGGTCGTATATTTTGGTCGCTTCGCGCATAGTATCGTTCACCTCTGCGATACTCTGCGCTACGAGGTCTTTGGCGCTTGCTGCAAGAGTTGAATTGTCGGCATTTTCACTCTCCTCAGCCGCCTTGCGGTTCTTTTTGATGTTGCTGCGAATAAGCATCCATCCGCACAGAACGGAAATGCCTATTATGGCAGCTTTGCCGCCGTACATCAATGCCAGACCCACTACAAAGGCTATCAGAAAGGCTCCGAAACCTGTTACGAACCATCCCGAAACCACTGTCAGTACACCCGATATGCGGTATACGGCGCTCTCACGCCCCCACGCCTTGTCTGCAAGCGACGAACCCATCGAGACCATAAAGCAGACGTAAGTTGTCGAGAGCGGCAGTTTGAGCGAGGTGGCTATTGATATGAGTATGGCCGATGTGGTGAGGTTTACCGTTGCGCGAATAAGGTCGTATGCAGCACCCTCGCTGCGCTCCTCTTCAGGCAGCTTGACAAAGCGGCTTGCGATAAAACTCTTTACGAAGTTGGGTGTGATTCTCTCAAGTGCGGAGTTGATGTTTATGGCCATACGCACCAATCCTCGCGAGGCGGCTGTAGAGCCGTACTCACCGTCCTCCTCGCTCTGACTCGAGAGTGAAAGCTCCGTTTTGCTTACCGACAGGGCGCGTTTCGATGTCCACAGCGTGATAATCATTATGACGCCTGCTCCTAACAGCAGATAGAGTGTGTTGGCGCTTGTGGGGTCTTTCAGAAACGCCATATCTATCGAAGTGCTGCCGCTTTTAAGTGCCTCCATATAGGAGTCGTAACCCGCTACGGGTACACCTATAAAGTTCACGAGGTCGTTGCCTGCAAATGCGAGGGCGAGGGCGAATGTTCCGGCAAGAATGTTTATTTTCAGGATATTCACCTTGAAGAATTGCAGGAAGTAGAGCAGTGCGGTACAGCAGACCCATGTAATCAGCAGCGCGATAAACATATTGTTGTTTATGAACTCCATGAACTCCGATTCGGCTATGGCATTCACGCCTTTAAGACCCTTGAAGAGTGCGAAGTAGACTATCGCCGTGAATGATATTCCGCACCATATCGCACCCAGACGGCGAAATATGCGGTGATAGCGGAACGAGAATATGATGCGCGATATATACATCACGAACGAGCCGCAGGAGAAGGCGAGAATTACCGATAGCAGAATACCGGCGACGATGGCCAAGGCTCGCGTGGAGTTTATGTATCGTCCTATCTCGTTGAGTGAAATCGCCTCGTTGGAGGTTATGACTGCGATTGACACGGATAAAGCGGCCCCGAGAAGACAGAAGACAAGTGCGACGGTGGTGGATGTAGGAAGTCCCAGCGTATTGTATATATCCAGCAGAATGATATTGGCGAGCATTACCGCCATATAGAGTATCATTATGTCGTGAAACGAGAACCTTGCCGGGTCGAAGACGCCGCTGCGTGCCACCTCCATCATACCGCTCGATGTTGCGGCGCCGACTATGATGCCGAGCGAGGCTATCGCCATTATAATCTTCAGCGGTGCGGCTTTGGAGGCTATTGCTGCGTTGAGAAAGTTTGCGGCGTCGTTCATCACACCGATAAATAACCCCGTAACGGCCAAAATAACCATTACGACGAGCATAAATGTATAGATATATTCCATAAAGGTTTCTATGCGTGCTGTCGCACTGTTCGCCCGCAAAGATACCCAATATGCTGCAAGGTCAATATGCCGCAAGCCAAACTTAACGTAAAATTAACATTGATGCGTAAGATTTCGCTATCGGGGTGTCCTTTTGCGGCAGGGGATTTGCACGTGTGCGGCATACTGCGGTCTTTGCGGCGTATCGGCGGGGCGACGCCTATGTAACGAACGGTGCGGAGTGCGGCAGCAATATTAAAAAACGCAAGTATATGTTTTATCACTCTAAAGAACTCCATTTCAAGGCTCGCGTATCGAAGCCTGATGCGCGTTTTGCCTCTCTTATGCTCGAGCAGTTCGGCGGCGGCAACGGCGAACTTTCAGCGTCGATGCAGTACTTCGTGCAGGCATTCGCCTGCCACAACCCCTATCCCGACAAGTACGATATGCTTATGGATATCGCTGCCGAGGAGTTGGGACACCTCGAGATTGTAGGTGCAACGATACAGATGCTGCTCGCGGGCGTCAATGGCAATATGAAGGATGCCGTCGAGAAAAACGATGTCTTCGGCGAGAAGTTTTCAAAGGATGACTTCATCCATTCAGCCTTTTCGGTGAATCCGCAGTTCGGCACTATCTCTGCCGGCGGTCCTATGTTGGTGAACAGTGCCGGTGCGCCCTGGCAGGCGACATATATCAATGCCAACGGCGACCTGACGGTGGATTTGCGCTCGAATCTCGCCTCGGAGTCGCGGGCGAAGATAGTCTACGAGTATCTTATGCAATTTACGGATGACAAATATGTCCTTGAGACACTTAACTATCTTATGACACGCGAGGTGGCACACTACCAGCAGTTCGAGGCCGCACTCGAAACCATAAAACCCAATTTCCCTCCCGGTGTCCTCCAGTCCGACCCGCGTTACGGCAACCTCTATTCCAACCACTCTGCGGGTGGCAGCGAAGGCGGCCCCTGGAGCGAGGGTATAAGCCCCGAATTCGGCGAAGAGTGGCGTTATGTGGAGCATCCGCGCGCACAGGTTCTTGAGACAGACGGTCTCACCAAACTCGATATCGAAGGCTCTGACCGCACGCTCGCCTCCGTGCGAGCCGCCGACCGCAAACTCTCCAAGGAACGCAGCACCGAGATAAGACGCTCTGTCAAGGATGGCGTGCAGCAGTGGTGCAGTTACGACGCTTCGGAGCGTGAGCAGGAACAGACGCGACGCGAGCCTGTTGAGCAGCACTGATGGAACCCGATGGAGCAACACGGACTGCAAGACAATAAATAAAACAGATGTGGCAGAGCCAAACTCTGCCACATCTTGTTATTTAACGTAATTGTTATTTAACGTAATCGCTGTTACCTGCCGCTGCGCCTCTTGTATTCGGCGTGGTAATCTATTTTGAAGGCGGCCTCCTGCTGCTCATATTTCGCCATGCTGGCCGAACTCATCCATGTAATATAACCTCCGGTAAGACCTGCATCATAGAGTGCGCGTATCTCTTTTTACACATTCTCGGCATTGTAGGCAATGCCGTTGCGAGAACTGCAATACGGAGAATATAACGTTTCATACTTCTCGAACCTTGTCAATGGCACAAAAATACCATTTTCCGGACGAAAAATACTACTTATACATAAAAATATATCATTGTTGCAACCAAACGGAATATCGCACTGTCAGAGTTGCCCTGTCTGTCCGAAATAGCGCCTCATGACATTCAACGAGATAATCCGTTCAAGGCGTTTGTTTCGGAATTGTGCGACAAATTCGTGAGCATGCTTCAGAATCATCTCGGCCTCGTGCGGATGCTCCGTATAGTAGCGAATCTTCTCCTCGAGGTCGGAGAAGTCGTCGGCTACCTCCACATAGTGGAAGCCGGGTATGAGCCGTCCCTCCATAAACCACGTCTCGTATTTCGGGCGCGGCATTATAGCGAGTGAGTTCGATGACATTATCCATTTCAGATTGCTTGCCACATCGTTGCCTTCGAGGGCGACTATGAATTTGTATTGCAGATGCTCTTTGATGGGTATGGGCTTGCGGCGCCACTCAGCCGGCAGTCCGAGTCTGTCTGCGACCACCTCGGGTGTCGTATCGCCTGCATCGCAGACGGATGAACCGAACCAGCGCTGCATAAACCTTATGCGATTCTCCTTGTTGCGCACATCGCCGCGAAAGATAGCCATATCACGCTTTTCGGTAAAGGGGATGCTGTCATTAAGGAAGATGAAATGCCGTACCTTGTTGAGTTTAAGCAGTACCGAAAAGGCGTTGTCGCCATCTATGGGCCGGCTTTTGACTATTGCCGGCAACTCGGGAACGTGCGTTATGTCACCGAACAGATAGTTCCAGCGCAGACTCTTCGGGAAGCAGCGTGTATACTCATAACTGTCGAAGAAGTAGACACTTGCATATCTGCGCCCTGTGCCTCCTGCGGGTTTGCGCTCCTTGAGCGACTGCTGACCGAGCGACGGGAGGCTCTCCGGAAGCGATGCGGTGAACGGTTTGCAGTAATACGATGTACGCTCCTCGATAATTTGCCGCTCCTCGTCCGTGATATTGCCTCTTTTTGTAAAGAGATGGACATAGAGTGCGTCCGGCAGCAGATAGAGCAGATAGTTGCGCAGATAGTAGAACAGTTTGCTGTTCTTGCCGCTGCACAGTTTGTAGGCTGGGTTTATCTTTTCGGCCATTTCGGTTCGGGTTATTGTTGCGTATTATTATTCCGGTTATTATCCTAACGCCACGTCGAGTATCATCATCAGGACGAATCCTGCGGCGGCACCTATGGTGGCCGTGTTGGAGTGTTCGCCCTGCTGCGCTTCGGGTATAAGTTCCTCTATTACGACATAGAGCATGGCTCCGGCGGCGAATGCAAGCAGCCAGGGCAGTGCAGGCAGCATGGTGTCTATAAGCAGTATCGTTATTATACCCGCTATCGGTTCCACTATGCCCGACAGCACGCCGTAGAGGAATGAACGACCCTTGCCGCCTCCGTCGCTCATCATAGGCATAGAGACAATGGCGCCTTCGGGTATATTCTGTATTGCTATGCCAAGCGAGAGAGCCATTGCTCCTGCTGCCGTTATGCCGCTGCCATGCGAGAGGGCGCCTGCAATCACCACGCCTACAGCCATACCTTCCGGTATGTTGTGGAGCGTTACGGCCAAAACAAGTTTGGTCGTGCGTCTCAACTTGGCATTGAAGCCTTCGGCTTTGTCGGCGTTCACGTGCAGGTGGGGAATAATGGTATCGAGCAGCAGCAGGAATGCCGTTCCGAGTATAAAGCCGCCGGCCGCCGGCAGCCATGAGGGCAGGCTTGACTCGCGGGACATATCTATCGCCGGTAGCAAGAGCGACCAGACGGCAGCAGCCATCATCACACCCGAAGCGAAGCCGAGCAGCACCTTTTGCAACCGCTGCGGTATATCGTGCCGCAACAGAAAGACGGCAGCAGCACCTATGGTCGTGCCTGCAAACGGAATAAGCAGTCCTGTAAGAATAGTTGTCGTCATCTCGGTATTAATTGAGTGCGAAAGATAAAATATCTTTGCAAAATTTGCAATCGTCGAGCCGAAAAAGTAAATTTGCATTGAGCCGGAGTGTCGGAACTGTTTTTTTATCTGTTTGTGTATGGAGATTATAGAGAGCGGCGATGCCTGTGCCGTATGTAATATAGAGTACGGGTTTTTCCCGACGCCTTGCGGTGAGATGGTTGCTGCTTTTGATGCTTGCGGTCTCTGCTTTGCGGGTTTTGTTGCGAAGTACGGCAGAGAGGCTGTTTTGGATGACCTTTCACGCCGTTTTCCATGCGCGCACCTTGTCTGTAACGACTCTTTGAGGTGTGATATCTTCGCCTACGACGGGCCGCTGCATCTTGTCGGCACCCCTTTCCGTCATCGTGTTTGGCGGGCGCTTATGGAGATTGGGGCCGGTGAGACCGTATCTTATTCACAATTAGCGCGTATGGCGGGTATGCCTCGCGCGGTGCGTGCCGTCGCCTCGGCTGTGGGAGCCAATCCTGTCAGCGTGATTATCCCGTGCCACCGTGTTGTGCGCAGCGACGGCTCTGTGGGCGAGTATCATTGGGGTGTATCCGCCAAACGGCAACTGTTGGAGTATGAAGGCGCTCTTCGCCGCCGACTGCGGAGGTAAGCATAGCGCGCCTTAAAAGGTTTTTTCGTTGCTCTCGCTTAATCGCAACGTCCGCGTTGGGAGACTGCGGCGCGCACATCGCTTCACAATGCTTTTTATGCTATTAAATATGCTCCGTGTCGTTATTAAATATACTCTGTATCGGGGCAGTGCGATTCGAATGAGACTCTTTTGCCGGTACCCGGATGTGTGAACTCTATGCGGCAACTGTGAAGAGCAATCCTTGCGGCAGGTTCCGCACCGTAGAGCGTATCGCCGACGATAGGAAATCCGAGACCCTCTGCTGCGGCGCAGTGTACGCGTAACTGATGTGTGCGGCCTGTTACCGGCTCGAGTTCTACGGCAGTACGACCGCCGCGACGCATCGTTACCCGATACCTCGTCAGCGACGGTTTGCCGTGCAGCGGGTCTGCCATCTGACGCGGACGGTCGAGCGGGTCAGGTCTGAGCGGAATATCTATTACTCCCTCGTCGGAAACGATATCGCCATCCACTATGGCTGTATAGCGTTTTGATACCGTGCGGCGCGAGAACTGTTCCTGCAAAGAACGATATGTATCGCTGTCAAGGGCTATGAGCATAACCCCCGAAACACCCATATCCAACCTGTGTACTACCCGAGGAGCCTCGCTCCTTGCAAATCTCTCGCAGGCCCACTCCTCGACCGATGCAGCACCCGTAAGCCCCGGCACCGATAGCATCCCTGCCGGTTTGTCAACCACCGCAAGCCGATTGTCTTCATATATTATGCGCGGCTCTTTATGTGGTGCTTCAGGCTGCCTCTCTATGGGTGTTGCGCGCAGCATATAGTCGAGCAGTGGTTTGCATTTGCCTCGGCAGGCAGGGTAGTAGGCGCCATGCCTGCGCACCTCGCCCGAGGGTGAGGCGCCGTACCAGAACTCGGCCACGCAGAGCGGTGTCAGCGAGTGGGTGAAGGCGTAGTGAAAGAGTTTTGGCGCAGCGCACTCGCCGGTACCTGCCGGCGGCAGGTGCTGCGGTGTAGGTGCGAAGATATCGAGCAGGGAACGTGGCTGCTGTCGTGCATCCACAACCCTGAAATGGTCAAAAAGCATTGTCTGCAACGCCTCGGAACGACTTTTACGCTCGTTTTTGAGAACCGCTATCTCATCCTCATAGCGCGCCGACAACTGCCGTGCGGATTCGATTCGGGTCTGCCATGCGGCTTTCGCACGACGGTATTCGGCCTTGGCATGGCGGCTCTCGTCGTCGAGCTGCGCTGCAAGTCGGGGTGTCGCGCCGCCTGCACGCAGTGCATCGCGATGTACTTTGGCTATCTGCATCTCCTCGCGCATAGCGGCCAGTTCTTTTGCGGCCCTGTCGCGCAGTTGCTGTTCGCTGTCTATGGCTTTTTTGCGGTCGGGAGCGCAAAGCAACTCGTCAAGACGTGTGTTCAGCTCGGATATGAGCCTCTCCTCGCGTCGGAAGAATCCGTCGGGATGCAGCATATCGTATATCGGAGGTACGAAGTATGGCAGGTCGTTCGTCCCGCACAGATTACCCGAGAATGCAGAGAGAAAACCAATCTCCCCGTCGCTTCTGCGCACGACAAGCACTCCGAGCATCTTGCCAGCCTCCAGTTCACGGCTCCACTCCGGATGCAGAGCGATGTGCTGCATGGTCTCTGCTGCCGCAGCCTTGCACAACGGATGCGGAACATAGTCGAACGGGTCGTTGAGGCAGAGCGGAATATCGTATGACGAGATATCCGTGCAGAATAGGTGTACTTTGTCGTTTGCGCTTTCGTTCATTGTTTAACGTCGGGTAGGTTTTCGGTGGACTGCTGCTACGGCAATGATGTTATCTCCTCCGGCAGGGAACTGACATCCTGCACATTCGGGATAGAACCCTCTACCGATACTATGCTGTCCACAATAAATTTGGTGAAGCCTCTCCAAGGCAAGGCACCGAAATACTCTTTGTAATGCAGTTCTACCGTTCTGCCGCTAAGCAACATGAGCCTTTGTGCCAGTTCCCCGTTTTCGACCGAGAATTCGAACTCGTATGACTGCATGGAACCGGCAGTTTTGGAACGTATTCCTGCCTGAATTAGTTTTCCCTCGTAGGTCTTGAAGAGTACGCCTTTGTGTACTACATAGTTCAGTTCGCCGCTTTTGACACCTTCGCCGAAGACGAAATAGAAGCGGAAATAGATGAATATTGCAAGCGCTATGGTTATGAGCGATGCAATCGTTATCCACACTTTTGTTCTCTTTTTCATTGTTTTTCTCTTTTATCGTGCCGGTTAGCCAAACGGCCGCCGGCTGCTTTGTTCTGCATCTTTATCTTTCTGCCTCGTGGCAAAACACGTGCAAATATACGTAATTTTATCGCTATTATATACATATATATATATTGTTGAAATTGGACCCTATATAAGTGGACGCTGTATTTATCTCATCTGCATTGCCTCTATCCATTCCCATGTATCACCATCCTTTGATTTTGAGTTTCAGTTTTACGCCATACATCTGTATTGAGGTCTGCTCCGCTTCGGCCGGCGGCTGACTCGCATCGCCGGTCGACATAGTTGCTGTGTGAAATACGAAGTAAGTATTTCGACCGCCACGCACCTTGACGAGATGAGCGGAAAGCCTTTTCCGCCGTAAATCGGCCGCAGCACACAAAAAAAAATACGTAAAATATTATAAATATAGTAATTTATTTACGGTCAGGCTATTATCCCGCTTTACGCGACTTTGCCGCCGCAGCCGCGCTGAAATTTTTTAACAATTTTAATATATATCTAAAATATTTATGTACCTTTACACGCCCAATATCTGTTCTATCCTAATTTCGGGGTAGTTTTTACGATTAAGGTTAAATTATTATAAAATGCAGTTTAAGAGAGTATTGTGCCTGTTAATCTTCTCGCTCGCCCTTTGCGGCACGGCAAGGAGTCAGGACGTGGCATTGAAAACCAATCTGCTTGCAGATGCAACGCTTTCCCCTAATTTAGGATTAGAGTTCGGTCTTGCACCGCGCTGGTCGCTCGATTTGACGGGTGAGTTCAACGGATGGACCGTCAATGAGCACAAATGGAAACACTGGCTGGTACAGCCCGAAGCCCGTTATTGGTTCTGCGACCATTTTGCAGGTCATTTTCTGGGTCTCCATGCCATAGGCGGGCAATACAACTTCGGAAATATCAGAAACGGCGTGTCGTTTCTGGGCAGCGACTTTTCGCGTTTGACCGACTACCGCTATCAGGGCTGGGCCGTTGGTGCCGGCATAGCCTATGGCTATTCGTTCATTTTGGGCCGCCACTGGGACCTCGAACTTGAGATAGGTGTCGGTTATATGTACACTCAGTTCGACAAGTTCGAGTGCAAGGACTGCGGCAAGAATATTGACACGTCGGACCACCACTATTTCGGCCCGACCAAGGCAGCGGTGAATCTCGTATATGTATTCTAACTGAAAATCGGCAATGAAGATGAGACTTCTACACATAACGATGACCGTTGTTGCGGCGCTGCTGAGCGTTGCAACGGTTTCGGCTGACGAGAGTAAGGCTCTGCGCAAGGTCGCACGCGACACTACGGTATGCGGCGTGAGTGTCCGCGAGGCGCAGTTGGAACGCAAAGCGGGAACCATGAACGTAAATATGAACCTCGAGTTAGACGATTTCGCGCTTAAGGGCGAGCGTGTGGTCGTGTTCTCGCCGCTTATCGTCAATGATGCCGATACGGTTCGTATGTCGTCTGTCGGTTTGTATAGCCGCACCCGCTGGTTTCAGTACCTGCGTGCGGGCGAGAAACCTCTGGGCGGCGATGATGAGCAGTCGGTGCGCTATTCCAGGCGTCCGTCGGCGGTGTCGCTTTCCGGAAGCGTACCCTATGAGTCATGGATGAACGGTGCCGAACTTGTTCTCGAGCGTTGCGACTACGGCTGCTGCCGTATGCTTGTCGATGAGGATGCCGCTTCGCTCATCAATTATAAAGAGGTGTCGTATTCGCCCGTCTACCGCTATGTTTCGACCGAGGTCGAGCGTGTGAAGACGCGCGAACTTGCGGGGCGTGCCTATATCGACTTCCCCGTCAACCGCACGGAGATATATCCCGACTATCGCAAGAACCCCGTCGAGCTGGCGAAGATTATCGCCACCATAGATTCTGTCCGCAATGACAGCGATGTTACGGTAAAGCGCATAACAATCAAAGGTTACGCTTCGCCCGAAAGCCCCTACGATAACAACACCCGTCTGGCAAAGGGCCGAACCGCCACCCTCAAGCGGTATGTTCAGAACCTCTACCATTTCGATGACGATTTCATAGCAACGGATTACGAACCAGAGGACTGGGACGGTCTGCGTGCCTATGTCGTGCAGTCAGACCTCACGCATCGCGACGAGATTCTGGCCATTATCGACGACCCCACGCTCGAGCCTGATACCAAGGATTGGCGCATGAAACTCAGATACCAAGACGATTATGCTATTCTGTTGCAGACGGTCTATCCGGCTCTCCGCCACTCGGATTACACTATCGAGTATGTTGTTCGCGGCTTCAGCGACCCCGTCGAGATAGAGCGACTGCTGCATACCAAGCCTCAGAAGTTGTCGCTTGATGAGATGTTCCTGCTTGCGCGTACCTATGAGGAGGGTAGCGACAAATATAACGAGGTGTTTGACATTGCGGTACGCATGTATCCCGACAATGCCGCAGCCAACATCAATGCCGCCAATGCGGCTATGGCGAGCGGCGATATGAAGTCGGCCGAGAAATATCTGTCCCGTGCCGGCGACTCGCCCGAGGCGGTGTATGCACGCGGTATGTTCAAAGGTTTGCATGGCGACTATAACGCCGCTCTCGAACTGGTTAAGGAGGCCGCCGCAGGTCTCGAGGGTACCGAAGCTATGCAGACCAACCTCGAGGAGGTTCGGGGCTATGTATTTAACTGAATACGTAAAAGAAACAATATTAAATATAATAAATAATCATCTAAGCAACCATTTTATGAAAAAACAATTTGTACTTGCATTGTTCGCATTTGCAGCAGTTTCTTTCGCAAGCTGTACGAATGATGCAGATTTGAACGGCGGCAAGACCCCGGGTCTTACCGAAGAGAAAGAGGGCGTAGGCTACATGTCGTTCTCGTTTAAGTCGGAAACGCGTGCAACAACAACTGACAAGGCTTTCTCCGACGGCGACCCTGAAGAGTATAAGCTTGCAGGGACACTGAACTCGCACGTTGCCATCTTCTTCGATGCGAACGGTGGATATTTCGGCTACTCATACCTCACACCGAAAAATCAGATAACTGATGGCTCCGGCTCTCACAAGGGCGATGCCGACCACAATGGTAATGAGGATTACAAAACCACCGAAAAACTCTACACCTATATCACTCGCGACCCTCGCGTGAGCAAGAACGGCCAGAACCCCACTTCGGTGCTGGTTCTTCTGAATGCAAGACCTGCCAACATCGAAGAGCTTCTCGAGAATTTGACCAATGGCTATAATCTTGAGAAGGTTAAGAACGAACTCGGCAGCTTCGACAAGTTCGGTATCTACAAGGTCGATGACACTCATTCGTACTACACGATGACCAACGCTGTGTATCTTGACAATGAAGAAGGTATTAGTACGTTGAAGCTCGCTGTAGACGTTACGGGCAAGGTATGCGCCAGCCCCGAGCAGGCGGCTGCCAACCCTGTTACCATATTCGTTGAGCGCGTTGTTGCAAAACACTCGCTTACGTTCAGCCAGAACGGCGCTAAAGTTTCAGTAGGTCAGCTTAGCGGATTCATCACTCCCGGTGCCAACAGTGCGACCGACGACTACAACACCAAGTTCTCGTATGTAGCAGAGTTCAACAACGAAGATGATACGCCCAAACCCGTTGTATACACGTGGAAGGCTCACATCGTAGGTTGGGGCGCAAATGCTCTTGAGACGAATACGTTCCTCTACAAGAGACTTCAGGGCACGGACAATGTCAATTTCAACCCCAACACGTCGACTGACTTCGACTCATGGTGGAATGTTCCCTATTTCCACCGTTCGTACTGGGCAATCGACCCGAACTACAATACCGGAGATAACTACTCGTGGGATGAGTCTTGTCATGGCTATCCTAACCAGTATCGTCCTACGTATGACGGCAGTGTATTGAGCTGGACTGACAAGTCGCTTTACGACCCTGAAGGCACAGAATATCAGGCGAAAAAATGGGCGCTCGACTATGTATCGTACAACAGCGTAAAGTCGACTGCCAACAACGTATACACACTTGAGAACACCTTCGCATACGAGCAGGCACTCAAGAACTACGCTCCGCTGCGTTACGGCACCCACGTGCTTGTCGCTGCACAGCTTATATTCGACAATGTGGATAACGTAACGTATCAGAAAGGCTTCATCGACCACGTTGCTGACAAAGTATATGCAGACGGTTACTTCTGGTCGCCCGAAGCATATCTCCACTGGGCTTACAAGCAGGTTACGGAGTATGTTGCCAACGGTGTTGCCCACACGAAAGTCAAAGATGTATTCTCGACCACCAACGGTGTTATAGCGTTTGCGGCTGCACACCCCAAAGCTCTGCATACCTTCTATGTAAAGGACGGTGAAGAGTACAAACCTCTGGTGTACAAGGAATCCGATGGCGACGGCACGGCTATATCCGATGTATTCGAGTTGGCAAAGGCTTACATCGAGAACGGTGACGGCAAGGTTGCTCTTACGCTTAAGGACAATGCCGAGGTATACTACCGTGTTGTAGACGAAGAGGTTGAGCCTGAAGAGCCGGGTGATGAACCCGTTGAACCCACTGAGCCGGAGCCTGTATATGTGAAACTGACGAAACAGCAGATCGCATCGCTCACGCAGACCGTGATGCCTGCCGCTGCCAAGTACTACAATAAGGGCAGCATGTACTATGCTGTTCCCGTTAAGCACTATTCAATCTACAAGGAAGACTTCAGCGGTCTGGGTTCGGCATACTATACGGGTGGCGAATCTCATGACACCGAGTACACCCTCGGCGACTTCGGCACCGTCCGCAACCACTGGTACAGCTTCAATATATCCGATATCAAGAAGCCCGGTACGCCCGTCGACGACCCCGAAGACCCGATTATCCCCAACGAACCCGAGGAGTACGACTATCTCGGCGTAGAGATTGTCGTCCTGCCCTGGCACGTTATCGAGCAGGATGTAGAACTGTAAAGGATGATATACGATTTTTACGGCGGCCTTCGCAGGCCGGAGGCCGCCGCGAAAATCACAAAGCACAAACCGCCGGTAATTCCGGCAACACCAAACACTTAATGATAAATCTGTTATGATTACAACATTCATATCTAAAACGCGAAAATTGCTCGTCGGTGTACTGACAGTTGCTGCCATAGGGTTCACCTCCTGCGAGAGATTCTTCGATTACGAGGGTGATTGCGAACCGCACTATTTCGTGAGCTTCGTCTATGATATGAATATACTCAATGCCGATGCATTTGCTTCGAGGGTATCGTCTGTCGACCTCTACGTCTTCGACGCAGTTACGGGCGATTTTGTGGACCACTTTGCAGAGGCTGACCGGGAACTGTTCAAGGATAAAAACTATATGATGCCGCTATCGGTACGTCCCGGTGAATATAAACTCGTGGCGTGGTGCGGACTGGACAACAACGAAGGCCGTTTCACCGTTCCCGACCCCGAGCAGATTCGCAATATCGAGGATTTGAAGGCCGTCATGGACCGCGAATACGAGTCGCGCACCGATGTGCCAGTAAGCAAAACGAATCTCGACTACAACACCAATGACGAGCCGTGCGCACTATATCACGGCACTATAGACGTCGCGTTGCCCGACCATCAGGGTACCTATGTCTATCCGGTAAAACTGACTAAAGATACAAACAACATAATAGTTTCAATTTGGCACCGCTACGGCGAACTGGACAAGAGTAACTACGAAATAAGACTCGTATACGCCGACGGCGAGAGCAATGCCACGCTGCATCACACCAATGCTCCCCTCAGCGATGAGAGCATACTCTACCTGCCTTGGGATTATCGCGGCGGCAAACTCGATTTGGGCGAGGTCGTGCCGGGTCTGAGTACCGGCGAGGGCTTGAACGAAGCCTACGAGTATCCCGAAGGACGCTACATCACGGCCGAAATATCCACCTCGCGTCTTATGGCCGACCATACGCCGCGTCTGGTGATATACGACAAGTCGGCTGATGCCGTAAGGCTCGACGTGCCTCTTATCAAGCAGATTGAGGCGTACCGCAGTGCCAACTGGAACAAGATGCCTCTTCAGGAGTACCTCGACCGTCAGGACCAGTTCAACATAACCATCATACTCGACTCCACGTGGGTGGGATTCGAGTTGGTTGTCAACGGCTGGCACACAATGAATCAAGGTGATACGGATTTGTAAAATATATATAATGTTTAGACGGAAGATTACATATATTGTTACAGTTGTACTGCTGTCAGCAGGCCTCTTTTCGGGGTGCGTGTACGACAATATCGACACTCCGCACGGCGACGAATATCCCGAAATCGCAGCCGACGCCTATGCTATGTCTATCGATTTCAACCTCGGAACATATCCAACGGAATACGATACGCGCAGCGGCGGTCTTTCGGCTCTGGGCGAAATCACGCGAGTGAACTTCCACCCGAGCGACGACAGATACGACTACTGGGAAAGTTATATAGACCTGCATCAGGAGTTGCAGAACTACAGCGGCGACAAGTACACGCTCTATGTGCTGATGTTCGACGAGAACAACAATTTCATGTACAACCCCTGCGGCAGAGACGCTTCCGGCAATGTCTCCAACCTGTTTCAAGTCTCCACCACCGGCATCGTGTCGAACAACGAATATATGCGTTGGCGTGCAGTGTTTCAGGTTCCTGCGGAGGTGCGTGAATATATCCGCACCCACCATTTCAAGATAGCAGTTTTCGCCAACTGGCCTACGAACGATGTCGAGAATCTTGCTACCGGCACGATGGACCGTATTATGCCGGAGGAGTTCACCAACAACCTTCCGTGGGGCGGTCGCAATCCCAATATCAGCCCCAACGACCCCCGTTACGAGAGCGAAGGCCCTATATCCATCCGCAAACTGGCTCGAAGCGTCTACGACAAGACTTATGGCGATAAGTTTTCCGAGGTATATTACTTCCTTACGGAGCACACGGAGCAAAAAGGTGCGAAGGGCGGCCGTATGGGTGCGTTTACCGACTGGGTGTTCAACTACCACGAGAATCAGGAGAATGCCGTTCTCTTCACGCGCGGTTTTATCCCGGACAGGCTCGGCCACGACCGCCGCTACTATGAGAAACGTCTGGTCGCTACGGGCAAGGTGGACAAGAGCCGTTTGGTTACCCCGCGAGTGTTCCGCCGCAACTTCGACGACGAGTTCGCTTCCGATGACCGTATATTCATCTATCAGAACCTGTGGAATCTGTGGAATTTCGGCGGTCTGTACAATGCACGCATAAAAACCTCGTCCGATGCCGACTACCGTCAGGCTACGGCTGCAGATATTAATGACTATCTCGTTAACGACGGCCACGAGTGGTCGCCGGCGAGTCTCGGAGACCCGGAGTTCGCATTGGAGCCCGATTCCAAAGGTCTGGACAAAATGTATTACGGCCGTTCGGAATATGTGAGCGTGTGGGCATCCCGAAATCATCGCCGTGCGATGGAGGCTTTCGGCAAGGTCGACGACAAATGGCTTATAGACTACGTACACGAGAACAACGGTGAGGTAGAGATTACTACCAATGCGACGAACAATGCTGATTTCATGTTCGCCTCGTTCTCTGATGTAGACGATATTCTCGACCATACCAACACCCCTGTCATCGCAGGGGTGACGAACGGCTCCATGATATACACCGGCCCGAACAAAGCCAAACTCGGCAAGGATGACAACGGATACGTGTATCTTCACCTGCCTTCCGGCGGTTCGAAAACGAAGAACTGCCTCTCGTTCAAGGTTTTTGCCGATGCAGTACTCTATGTCAAGTCTACCGGTAACATTACGGTTGCGTCGGACAGTTACAGGTTCGAGGATAGCAACCTCCCCTCGAATTCCAACTATGAAGAGGGCGGATGGTTCCTCGATATTCCTTCCGACCCCTCCAACGTATGGATATATTCGAGTGACGGAACGGGCAAAATCTACGAGGTGGAGATGATACAGAAGAAGTATCTTTACGATTCCGACCGCCGTTCGCTGCTGCCGTCGAGTCATCAACTTGTACCCATGTACGGAATACAGGAGTTCGACCCGCTGGGCGACTACTGGATTCCGGGGCAGATATTCGACCTTTCGCATGACAACGGGTTCAACCGCCCGGGCTACAATCACAAGGCAATCTATCTGCTGCGTTCCGTCGCGCGTGTCGAGGTGCTTGTCTCCAAAGAGTTCAAGAATACATATCAGAATAAATACCTCCCCCGTCTTATCATGCGTTCAATGAACCGTACTGCGCGCTGTATGCCGCTGGATGTCATAACGCCCACCGAAAAAATTTGGGACGAGGTGGACCAGGAGATTCTCAACATACGTGAGCACGGTCCGTTCTATACCACTGAGTTCGGTGACGATTTGGCTGCCGAGCAGGAGGAGTTCCGCAACCGTCTGGCGTGGTTCTACCTCAAGTGGGTGGATTTGTGGGACTGGACATGGAACGGTTGGCAGCCCACCACAATGAACACTACTCTGACTCCGCCCAGCGTGTTCAATTCGAAAATCGACCGAGCGGACTACGTGCGAATGATAAAAGTCGACGATAATTACGATGGTTACGAGCGTTACGTATTGTACATGCCTGACAAGGCTATCGATGATGCCGACGATGCCGGCGACCTCAGCGCCACGCCGAAGGTGCCGCACCTTGAGGTGCGTCTCAAGGGTGAATCCGTGAGCAACCTCGACGACAACAACCATGAGCGTATCTATTTTATGGACTATGCGTCTACCGGCGGCCCTGTTACAAGCAAGGACAACAACGGCTACAAGACGTATGACAGTTACGAGAAGAACACCGAAAACCTGAAGAAGCACTGGCCCGTCGTGCGCAATCACATATACCGTTTCCGCGTGCATCCTTCGGGCAATGAAAATGTGAGTGTAACACTGTATGTGGCAGGTGCTGCAAGCCGCAGCGTAACGATACCTGACTTCGAATAACAGCAGGCAGATGATTATGAAACAGATATTTAAGAAAATATTCGACCGCAAGGTCCAGTGTAGAGCCTTGACTGTGTTTGCAGTCGCATCGGCAATGCTTTTCGGAGCCTGCGCGCGCGATTTAGACGAGCAGGGTTCTGTGAACGGCGACGTTGACGGTGTCTATTCCATCGTCTTACCCTGCACCGTGCCACAAGCATCCGACCGCACTCGCGCCCAGAGCGTCGACGACACAGGTATCGAGCGGCTGTGGATAGGTCTGTTCAAAATCACCGATACCGATGCCGTAAGCCGCGGCGACATCGACAGCAATGCCGCTCTTATCAAGAGTTGGGAGATGTCCAATGTCGCAGCCGATTCGAATCTTAAACTTATCATTGCCGACCCCGAATATCTTTTCGGCGACGATTTCAAGAATAACACCAACGTGAAATACTGCATGGTTGCAGTGGCTAACTTTCACAATATTCCGGGACACCGTGTAAAAGACGGCGTCGTGGAGGACGGTTATCTTTTCGATATGCTGCGTTCTATCGTCACGTGGGGCGATTTCTGCTCGCTTGCAGCCGACACTAAAGTTGCTTCCGAGCAGCGTTATCCGCTTATGCAGGGTCTTGTGGTCAGCGCCAATGACGCCGCTTCGCATATGATTCTGCCTGAAACCTGCGGACTTCTTACCCCTGCTACTACGGGTAACAGCCAGCGAACCTTCACGGCTGCGGAACTGCTGAACTTTACGCATGGCCAGCGGCCGGCGCTCTATCTTCGCAGGCTCATCTCCCAAATCAATGTTGAAGTTACGCCCGATTTCAGTGGCAGCGATTATACGAGCGTCAAAGTCGACAATGTACGGTATGCGGTTGTCAACTGCCCCAAAACCGTATATCTTCAGGAACGTGTCGTTCCGGCCGACGTCAGCGGACGCGACCAAGTTCCGGCGGATGTGTTCTCTGACCTCGAAGAGTACAAAACCTACTCGCCCAACTATGAGGACTGGAGCGCAGACGGTTTCTACAACACCATCGACGAGGCTGCATTTACAAAGGTGGACGGAGTCTATACCAAAAAACCAGGTGAGACGAAAAACCATAAGTTCTCGTTCAACTACACCCGCTTCGAGAGCAAACATACGAGTGCTGAAGCGCTTTCGACCTACACCGACCGCGAAGAGGTGAAAGACGGTCGTTTTACTGCGCTTTGTCCCGATGCCGGCGCGCTCTATAACAACTATGCACCCTATTTCGTTCTGATGGCCGACCTCGAACTCGATAAGGGCGATGGCAAGCCGTTATACGTTACGGCCCGCTATGTTATCCACGAAGGCTACGCCAACAACTTCGACGGCAGCAGGCTCGACGACACCAATACGACTGTGGGAAATAATGCCAATTATTTGACACGCCTGCGCGATTTCTCGTGTATACGCAACACCAAGTATACCTATAATGTCACAATTAAGGGCGTGAACAGCATCCTCGTGTCGGTTAAAATGGCCGACGGCAACGAACGCAACGGCGTTACGGGCGATGTGTCGACGGTTATCGGCAGCGTGGTCTTCGACGGTATAGGTCTGACCGAAGACAACAAACCGGAGTACGCTTTCACCCTCACCAATGCCGGGCGCCGTGCAGTGGCAGGCAAGTGGCTTGTCGTAGCGCCCTGGCGTGCCAAGAACGAAGATGGCGAATGGGAGTACAAACATGTCGAGTACGGCCATGAAGGTATCGTCGTACCCAAATTCTCAACGGTACAGAGTTTCGGCGGCGATAACTTCTATCCTGCCGTTGACGTCGACGACAACGAACTCAATCAGTTCTGCAACTGGGTTACGTTCTATGACGAAGATGACAATGAGATTGGCAATATTGTCGCTTTCGCTGCTGCTAATGATATAGA
Organism: Alistipes sp.; assembly: GCA_022511295.1. Lineage (GTDB taxonomy): Bacteria > Bacteroidota > Bacteroidia > Bacteroidales > Rikenellaceae > Alistipes. Next base: position 34,446 of record JAFLRT010000011.1, read on the forward strand.
AGAAGAGGATGACGATATAGTGCATACCTATAAGTTGAGAGTCGAGCCATACAAATGGAAAGGGACGTATCAATATGCTTTCGACGGCAATGAGCCCTCTCTCACCGGCAGCCGGATGCTTAACTCGTGGCACAACCCCGAAGAGGATACGCGTGCGCTGTGGCTCTGCACCGATTTCCGAACGTCCGCCAACGGAAGCACCTACGAAAATATACTCTCCGTAATACAGACGGTTGATGACGACCGTCCCGTTCTGCCCGCGCCGTCGGTGGAGGCGATTACGCAGCCCGTATATGTCTACGAGCGGGTCGAGGTGGGATTAGATGTAGCAGCCAGTGCGAATAACCGCGAAGGCGTGGACCACTATGTCGTCAACACGGAAGATGGCACCTTCGAAGTACCTTTTGCCGAAACAGGTTCGACATACCAGTTTCGCGGACCGCTTTTTGACATATATGGCACAACCAAAACAATAACTGTCACATCGCATCCTGCGAACCTTGCCGAATATGCCGTATCGGAACCTAATGAGTACCAGTATATGGTCTTTACACGATTCCATACATGGCTGCTGGGCGCTCAAAAATATCCGGAGTTATCGACTACTGATAGTAGTTTTTCCGATTGGTGCGACCTGTCCAGTTCGCTGGCGGTACGCGGTAACAACATTCGTCAGGTGATGAATGACAGCGGCAAGGAAAACGGTTATATCCAGATAGGTGCTGCCGCGAATATTGAGAACAAAACGAATATGTTCAGTATGTGGATACCCGAATCCGGCTCTGTACACGTGCGGTTCAGCAATACGGGCAACAATGGTCCGCGTTATGTGGCTCTCTATGCCGACGGCAAGGAGTATATATCGACCTATGCCTCGACAACAAATACCACCCAGATTGATGCCTATTTCAATATCGAACTTACCGAGAACAAACCCACGCAGATCTATATCTATTCGCCCTCCTCGAACGGTGGCGGCTTGCGTTACTACCAGATTGACTATAGCGGCGAGTTCCGTTACGAGCGCACGCGCTGGACGTGGAATTTCTCCTCCAAAGAGTGGCGCGAGGTGATGCAAGACCTCATAGCCGCCGGTACCACTGGTAGCAACGACTATGATGTGACGTTTGATGACCTGCGTATAACTGCCGGCACTGTAAGTATGCGTGCAGGTGTGGTAAATGACGTATATTATTATCAGACCGGTGGTGGAGGTTCTATGTCAAAACGAGTATTCTCGTTCAATGCCCTATCTTCCGGTACACTGAAAGTCACTACGACAAATACCGGCTCGACAGCAGATATGAGTCGTATGGTTTGTGTTCAGACGGGCAGCAATACCGCGAATAAGCAGGAGAAGGCCGGCGGTTACCCGTCGAATGCGCCGACTACGCTCTATTACAAAATAACGGTAACCGAGCCTGAAACCATCTACATATACTCGACAAACGGCTTGCGCTTCTACGAAATAGAGTTTATAAGCGACTTGGACGAAAATCCCGAGACTCCGATAGAACCTTCGGTGTGGAACTTCGCGCAGGAGCCGTGGAAATCGAATCAGGCAATGAAAGACCTTATCGCAAAAGAAAGTAATAGTAATGAAGACAGAGGTGATGCCAATTTCGATTTGACACTCGACGGTCTGCGTGTACATGCCGGTGGTGCAGTTATGCGTGCAAATACTGGCTATTTCCAGCCTATGGCTCCTGGAGGTAATAAGGATTTGTGCAGCTTCTCGTTTACCGCAACGACTTCTGGTACGGTTACAGTGGAGGCATCGAATACCGGCGGTTCAGTGGGTACAGGCCGCAACATTGCCGTACAGACCGGTGACGATGCATCAAATAAGCAGTCGCAGTTTGCAGGTACGCCAAGCAACGAAAGCCATACCGTTGCTACATTCCATGTGGATGTGTCCGCACCAACGCCAATATACATCTACACGGAAGTTGGAGCTTTGCGTATCTACCGCATAGAATACAGCGGCGGCATACAAAAGTAACGACTTTCGGGTGGCAGTGCCGGCAGCGTTCATCCGTCGAACATATCGGGTACGGTAAAAGCATTGTCATACAAACCTAAAGAGCCGTCATTTCGACGGCTCTTTAGGTTATTTTTTACTCTAATAATTCATCAATGTTAAGCACAAAAAAGAGCGTAGTGCCAATCCTCACGTCCCGAGGGTTCCTACGCCCTACTTATCAATAGGATTACACTACGCATACGAACGCAGCATACCCATTGATAAGTTAAGAAAGTCTTGTTGTCTATGTAGGAATTTCGGGACGTGAGGATTAATATGTAAAAAGCGTACAGGAGCAGGTTGCAAGGAGATATCCTGACAACCTGCTCTTTTTCGGTCTAAAACTTTTCGGCCAGCGCAGCCGCCTGAGCGCAGCCGTCGGTCCCTGCGATATCGCCCTCATTGAATACCCCCGGGACGCACACCGCACCGACAAAATCCCATTTAAGCAGGTCGAACGAGCGTTTCAGCGGCATCGTAACGCCGTCCATAACCGTTGCGTCGTGTTCCTCGCAGCAGGTGATGATGCCGCACTTCTTGCCTGCGACATCCTTGCCTCCCACGACCAACGAGAACACGCGGTCGATAACGCCCTTA
>JAFLRT010000110.1 GCA_022511295.1 Alistipes sp.
AGCAGATGTCTCGCTCGTGGTCTTCCCGGCCTATCCGGATACGGAGGCATCGGTGCGGCATCTCGAGGAGCGCAAGGCGGAGTGGCTGCGCAACAATACCCCGCAACCCGATTCCTTGCCATCGCCCGATCCGACAAGCGTGTCGAGAACGCGACTGTGTGAATGTTTAAGATTGAAGCGATGACAGATAGCGAGTTGTCATAGTTTTTAGATAACGGTCTGGTCGTTTAATACCGAAATAATACCACGCAAAGAATCGATTAAGCGAGTAAAAATAGTCTCCTTGTCTTACCATTGTTCTTCTCCATACCGCTTTAATCTTTTGCATCGGAAAAATATCAAATAGCAAATCTATCTCATCGAGGTCTAACCATATCAGAGTGGCCTCGATGAGTTGATCATCGGTGATATGCTCATTGATTGATTTTTGATTATAAGACCAAAATCGTTTCTCTTCTATCAATTTGTTAATAAGATACTCCCGAATATTCATACCGTACTTCATTTTGCTTTGACAGTTGCTGTCGATATACCGTAGAATCGTGCTATCTCTGTTTTCTCGGCATCATTACCCCGCTCTGCGACACGCGCAATTACGGCATCGCGATACCTGCCCCAATCGATAGCGTCGAAATCCGTGTCCCAAAACAGCGACCGGCGAATATTCGGGACACCCTCTACGGAGAGACTTTGCAGATGATGCTTATACTCGGCAATCTCGAAGTAAGCCTGAAGCGTCAGCAAAAATCCCTCTTCATATCCGAATGCCTGCTCTATCTTCAACGCCATCTCAACGGTCAGATTGCGACGACCAGTAATAACGGCATTGAGCGTCTGGCTGTGCTCACCGATAGAAGCCGCAAACGAACGCTGACTGAGATTGCGCTTCTTCAAATCTCTGTCGATGAGTTTGCCCGGATGTATTCCTTTCAGTATGTCGATTCTGCTTCTCATAGTTCTCGCTGCAAATATACGAAATGCAAACAAATTTGTTTGCAATTTTGTTGCCTTTTTTATTTAGGTAGTTAAAAATCGTCTTTTGAAAACTGCGACAATGTTTCACAGATAGGTGTTTTTGGGAGCTTATGTTTGCGGGTAAAGAAACCAAAACAAGAGCAATATGAGCAAACTGAAAACACTTAAAGAGGCTCGTGCAAAGGTGTTCGCCCAGATAGACGAACTGCGCACGGCCACCGACGGTCGCGAGATGACCGCCGAGGAGCAGAGCCGCTGGGACGGACTGCTTGCAGAGTACGAGAAAGCGGATCGAGCTGTGGAGAGCGAGGAGCGTTTCGTGGAGATTGAACGCCGTCAGGCGGAGCAGAACTATGAGCGCACCTCCGAAGGTTTGGAGAGCCGTACTGCCGAGGAGTACCGCTCCGCATTCCGCGACTACCTTATGCGAGGAGCATCGGGCATCTCTGCCGAGAGCCTGAAACTCTTTGAGCAGCGTGCCGGCATCTCCGGACTCTCGGCGGGCGTACTCGTTCCGGAGTCGCTGTCGAGTTCCATCGAGATTGCGCTGAAAACCTATGGTGGAATGTTCGAGGCGGGCAGCATCATCA
>JAFLRT010000111.1 GCA_022511295.1 Alistipes sp.
TGCGGCGGCGAGGGGTGACGGTGTTTCGGTTTCAATGCCGTCTCAACCGGTCGGGGCGTCGGTCGAGGTAGTATCGTTTGCCATATAAGGGGTTGCCGGTCGTGCCGATTCCGAAGTGGCAGATTGTGCCGTGCCGGGCTGTGCGATTGATAACTCGTTGCGCTGCGTCCGATTGTAGGTTGCGACCATCGCCCAGTTGCGCGTTACCTCCATCGACGCCATCTTCGCATACTTGCCGATATAAGAGGTCTTGACCGCGCTGCCGTCGCAGAGTGTCGTGTTGATGACCAGATGGAAGTGCGGGTTCTTGTGGTCTTGGTCGTGATGACGCACGACGATGTACTGGTCGAAGCGGAAGCCGTAAGCCTCCATTCGGCGCAGCCACTCTTTGACTATTGCCTGCCCGTCGCGCTCCATCAGTTCGCGGTCGCGCAGGTGGAACGACATAGGGATATGGAGCAGTTTGGTCTTGGCATCGGGACGCAGTGCGCTCTGGGTCTCGAACTCGCGGATAATGTTCGCCGCGCCCTGCAATTAATATAATTGCTAATTAATTTGCCATTGTATAGCAAAAACTATATATTTGCAAACGGATTATCCCATAAAGGGTAATTTGTAAATATAAGATTAGCTCATTCGCCTTCGAATCACCACCTCGACAATGAACGAGCTGCAGCAATTCTCATGATAACGTGTCTTTACGGCGCGGATTATCCCATAGAGAATTGTGGCTTGTGGTGAGCCAGGAAGGCGTATGGCGAGAGTCTGCGCTTTTGTTGTTTATTGGCATTTGTGCAGATTTGTAGAATTGGCAATATTGCACATAACTAATAAACAAAAAGTATATGGAGAAATATACGTCGAAAAATTACACCGGCACTGGTGAACCATGTATTCATTGTAAATTTATTCGAGAATGTTGTGCATATCAGATGTATAATGAAAAGACCGAGCACTATAAACTTATAAAAGAATGCATTGAACAATTTCCAAATAGGCTTAAGGATAATATATCAGCCATTTATAGATACCACACTGCCAAACCTAAAAAAAGATATGTACTTGTTAGTCGCGGGGGAAATGAAATATTATCTTCATCTTCGCGGTGGGGATTGATATTGCATATATTTCTCGTATATCTGCTTTTAGGGGTGGTTTTAATGATTATAGGTGGAATAATAGCAGGAGTAAAATTAATATTCAAATAATTAGGCAATGATTAGGGTTGAAAGGTCGCCGTGAACCTGTTGTTTGGCCTTCGCCATCAATTGCGGAGCCAGACGCATCGCCAGCGTATAGACACGCTGAATACCCTCAAAAGATTTGCCGTTCATCTCCTCGACAAATGCGTCATACTTGTCGGGGTGTGTCTCCATCCACGACTTTATCTCCTGCTTGAACTTTTCAAAATCTCTCTGTGCCATAATTCAATATATTTGTTTGCGGCAAATATAGGGCATTCGCTGTCTCCTCCGCCCCGAACAGTAGTGATAGTTATAGCGTATCACTCCAACTATCACTCTTTTGGCTCTACGTTTTGCATCAT
>JAFLRT010000112.1 GCA_022511295.1 Alistipes sp.
CGGTGCGCAAGGTGGTCTTCGATAATCTGCCCTTCCTTATGTCCGACACCGTAGGGTTTATACGCAAACTGCCCACGCAACTTATAGAGTCGTTCAAATCGACGCTTGACGAGGTTCGTGAGGCCGACCTGCTGCTGCACGTGGTCGATATATCGCATCCGCAGTTCGAAGACCAGATAGCCGTCGTCAAGCAGACGCTGACCGATATCGGTGCAGGCGACAAACCGGTGTTTCTAATCTTCAACAAGATAGATGCATATACGTATATTAAGAAAGAGGAGGACGACCTGACGCCGCCCACACGCGAGAATCTCTCGCTCGAGGATTTGAAGAACAGTTGGATGGCACGGGCCAATACCCCCTGTATATTTATCTCGGCCGTCGAGCGAATCAATATCGACAAGTTGCGCAGCGACCTCTATGGTATGGTGCGCGAGATACACTCCGGCCGTTATCCGTTCAACAATTTTTTGTATTGACTTTTACATATAATTTGCATAGACCTTTAAGATACAAGTTTTTATATAGTACTTTACGACGTGAGTTTTGTATAGGCCTTTTTGATATTGAAAAAACTATTAAAAAATTATAAAAGATGCTGCACATTCTTAACAAGGAGAACACTCTGCTAAACAAGTTTATCGCCGAGATTCGCGACAAGGAGATTCAAAAGGATTCAATGCGTTTCCGCCGCAACCTGGAGCGTATAGGCGAGGTTACGGCCTATGAGATATCCAAAACATTGCGCTACGGCGTGCAGACGGTCGAGACGCCGCTCGGCTCGGCCGATGTATACCTTCCCTCGGACCGTATTGTCATAGCGACGATACTGCGTGCGGGTCTGCCGTTCCACCAGGGTTTTCTCAACTACTTCGACGATGCGCAGAACGCCTTTGTATCGGCATACCGCAAGAGTACGAAGGATGGTAAGTTCACGGTTAAGGTAGAGTATATCTCGTGTGGTGATTTGACGGGTAAGACTCTGTTGTTGGTAGACCCTATGCTGGCGACGGGTTCATCGTTGGTGCTTGCATACGAGGCTCTGTGCGAGAGGGGCGGCGAGCCTGCACATACGCATATAGCAGCCGTTATCGGCAGTGAGCAGGGTGTGGACTATGCACAGCGCCACCTGCCGAAGAATAATACTACAATCTGGTGCGGTGCTGTGGATGAGGAACTTACGTCGCGTTCGTATATCGTGCCGGGTATCGGCGATGCGGGCGACCTGGCCTATGGCGAGAAGCTCTGATGCAGAGACATCATTGCGGTATATATACCTATATATATAATATACGGCAGGAAGATTTTCTGCAACTGTTGCGCTGTCATCCCTAACATTCGGTTTTTCCTCCTGTTTGCTCGGATTACTGATTGTTGCTTTTATAAAAGTGGTCCGAGCAGCCTCGCTCTCCACTCGTCGGGGACTCTGACACCCTCCTGGCGCTCCATATCGAA
>JAFLRT010000113.1 GCA_022511295.1 Alistipes sp.
GTGACGGCGCCGATAGTCGGTGCGACCAAACCACATCATTTTGCCGATGCGATCAAGTCGGCCGACTTGGAACTGACTGCGGAAGAAATCAAATACCTTGACGAGCCATATATCCCTCACAAGATTGTAGGACCGCTTCCGGAAGGCCCGAATCCGCTGCCGCCGTTTGTAAAATAGATGCCCGCGAAATATTGTGAAGCCCCTCTCGAACTCAGGAGGTTTATCCTCTCAAACCAACTCTAATTATACACTTCGCGCACAACGCCCGACCTCTCAAAATGAGAAGTCGGGCATTGTTATGTGTGGCAGAACTATGGATTATTGCGCTATCTTCGCTGATTTTTCAACACGGAAACAATCACGATGCATAGAAACCCGACAAGTTGCACCACTCCGGCAGCAGCCACACCGTAAACATTGTGCCAATATAAATCTGTTGCGGCTCCTTCGAGCAACTGCTCTGCATAGATGGCATTCGCTTTAATTGTCGCACCCATATATCCCACACCGAGAATTATAAGCGCAATCGTGAGTACCCATTTAATTGTCAGCCACCGATATTTGAAAAAGCCCCAGTTCGTAAAAAGACCGTAGATAAGGCCTGTAATAACAATGCCGATACCGCCCGGTATCAAGAACCACTTGTCCACAACCAAGTGAGATATGGCACTTATATACATCATCTCTGCGGTTTGCGGTTTTGCGCCTAACTGCAAACTGACCAATGCCAGCACCCCTCCTATCCACATAACAGCAAACAGAAGATGGAAGATTTTTAATATTTTCAATCCGTTTTTTTGAAGCTTTTTCATTCTGTGATATAGTATCATAATTCACCTCCCGACCTGCGAC
>JAFLRT010000114.1 GCA_022511295.1 Alistipes sp.
GTAACCTTGTTAGTCCGCTGAATTTTCCGCGACGGGGCAACCGATAAGTAATACCTATATATAATAATAAAAGCAGTCTTGCCGATTTGCAACCCCTGTCGTGCTTTGCCGAAATGTTCGGTTCGCGGCGATTAACGCTTGCTGAACTGGAACTTGCGGCGTGCTCCGGGCTGTCCGGGCTTCTTACGCTCAACCTCACGCGAATCGCGTGTCAGGAAACCGTTCTTCTTCAGGGTAGCGCGGTAAGCCTCGGCGTCGATCTCGCACAGAGCGCGTGCGATACCCAGACGAGCGGCCTCTGCCTGACCTTTGATTCCGCCGCCGACCAGATTGATGACGATGTCGAAATTCTCGGCGGTGTTGGTAGCCAGCAGCGGCTGCTTCACCTGGAACTGGAGAATCTCGAGCGGGAAATAGGTGGCAAGCTCCTTATGGTTGATAGTAATCTGACCTTTACCCGGCTTCACGAATACGCGAGCCACAGCAGCCTTACGGCGACCTACGGTGTTTACAACTTCCATAATTTACTTAATCTCGTTTAATTTGATAGGTTTAGGGTTTTGAGCGACATGCGGATGCTCGGCACCTGCATACACTTTGAGGTTTTTGAGGATAGCGTTGCCCAGACGTGTTCTCGGCAGCATTCCTTTCACGGCTTTCTCCACGAGGAAAGTCGGTTTCTTGACGAGATATTCTGCCGGCGTGGTAAAGCGCTGGCTGCCGGGGTATCCCGAGTGGCGGACATACTCCTTGTCGGTAAGTTTCTTGCCGGTGAGCTTCACCTTGTCGGCGTTGATTACGACCACATAGTCGCCGCAGTCGACGTGAGG
>JAFLRT010000115.1:0-309 GCA_022511295.1 Alistipes sp.
AGAGTGCCTACGAAATACTGATGAAAGAGAATACTGGAGTGGCGGAAGTCGAAGAGGACACGGAGGTGGCTGGGCAGAAGACGAAGAAAACGGCCACAGCCAAAGAGAAGCCCGGCCTTATGAGCAAGGTGGGAAAAGCTGTGCTGACAGCTGTCACCTCTACGGTAGCCACGATTCTCGGCACATACGTCAGCAACAAGGTCAGCGGCAAGCAGACGAAATCGCGCACGTCAGCCAAGGAAAAGGTGGTCAAGAACGCCACCAGTGCTGCTACCCGCACCATTACCAAAGAACTGACCCGCGATATTC
>JAFLRT010000115.1:319-809 GCA_022511295.1 Alistipes sp.
GGAAATCTGGTGAAGTAAAGAGTTTAATTATACATTTACCAAAACCATTATAAAAAATGAACATCAAATGTTTTAAGATAACATTTGATGTTCATTTTAGTTGGGGTACTCGGACTCGAACCAAGAATGACAGGACCAGAATCTGTAGTGTTACCATTACACCATACCCCAATTCTTAAATTTGCGGGTGCAAAGGTACTACTTTTTCTGAAACTGCCAAAATTTTTCCGTGGATTTTTTTAAAAATACTCAAAAAATCTGCTATTATGAAGCTGAATCGGATAAAAACCACTACCTTTGCAGACCAAAAGATACCTTATAAATAAATATGGAACAAACAAAAGAGTTAGTAGAAAGCATTACGAAAGGAATACAGGAGAAGAAAGGAGCAGGTATTGTCGTGGCTGACCTGTCGGAAATCGACGGCACCATCTGTCGTTATTTCGTTATTTGTCAGGGCGGTTCTCCCAGTCAGGTGGAGGCCATTGCA
>JAFLRT010000116.1 GCA_022511295.1 Alistipes sp.
AGCAAAAATACTTTGCCGAGAAAACTCAAAAATGACATATTTTATCTGCGCTCTATCCGTACAACACAACGCCTATTCAGTTCTTCGGTGAGTCTCATATCGAACTCGTCGTAGAACCTATCGACGGCTTGTTTCTCTGCCTCTTTCTGAATATCCGATAAGTTCTCGTTCTGCTCGATATTCCGTTTATCCTGTGCCTTCATGCAACGGAACGCACCGTGAACCTCATCCTCTTTTATCTCGCACGGATTGCCCGTTGCGGCAGACAATAGAAATGCCAGTAGTTTCTGCATATCTACGCAATGATACATCGCTTCCGCCGCATACGCATTTACTTTGTTGTTGTCAATCATATCTCTTATCCCTTTCTCAAAAAAACTGTTATGCCCTTACAAAGATAACGGTAATTTTCTATCTGCGTCAACGCATTCAATCTATTATGCAGAAAAAATTTACGCTATTCTTCCAGAATGTATATTGCCAGTTGTGCGATTGTATAGCGAAAACGGCTACAAGAAACAACGACGAATTATTTTTGCCATTAGACAATGGCAAAATACTATTAAATGCCCATTAGTATGACTTTATTATGCTGCCAACGATAGCGTTGTTGCAGGCTTGCCTGTTGTACGGTTTTCATAGAACCGAGGGAGCCTAATACCCCGACCGGACTTCGACGCCGGGTGTGATGTCCACTCAATCTGCAAGCAGAGCGGACTGTAATGTGCAATGCGACCACTTTTGGCGGGTGGCAAAGGAGTGGCATAATCTGTTACTT
>JAFLRT010000117.1 GCA_022511295.1 Alistipes sp.
CTCCCACAAGGAGCGGGCAAAGGCCAATGTGGTCGGCAGTATGACCGCTATCGGCGATGTCGAAGGGCGCAATATTATCATTGTCGACGATATGATTGACACGGGAGGTACTATCTGTATGGCGGCCAATATGCTTATGGAGCGCGGAGCCAAGAGCGTGCGTGCGGCTATTACCCACCCGCTGTTGTCGGGCAACGCCTACGAACGAATCAACGAGAGTGCACTCTCCGAGGTTATCGTGACGGATACTATTCCGCTCAATCCCGAAAAGGATTTACACAAGTTTACGGTTCTTACGGTGGCGGGAATGCTTGCCGACGTGATAGAGCGCGTACACAATTATAAGGAGATTTCGTCGCTATATTCGCGATAGAAAGCTTTACAAACCAAGCAAAAACGTCCTCAATCGGGGACGTTTTTATTGTTTTATTTTTGCCGAGCGAAGGAGGGGACTCAGATTCCGTTTTGCTCTGTCATTTTGTCGTCGCCCCACCCCCCCCCTCAGGGGCGACGACTATATTATAATGTAAAGACAGGAAAAAATCAAACGAAAAGTCAGTTATCTGCTTAAATGATAATTTTTCAATCTTTTTTAGTCTTTTCCGTATTTTGTATTTTGATGAAAGTCCTCCCTTTTACAAAGGGAGGATTTAGGAGGGAATGTGAATATAAGCGAAGCGCGCAAAGATATGAAAAAATCAATCGGAAAGTCTGTTACATCCTCCAAACGATAAATTTTCAGCTTTTTTATGCCGTTTTGTATTT
>JAFLRT010000118.1 GCA_022511295.1 Alistipes sp.
AAGCACGGCCAGCAGGGGGAATACCGCAAAGATAGACTCTGCCGACTGGCGCATATAACCCATATAGCAGTAAGTAATCAAGGCAACGATGCTGATGGTCAGCAGGGTGAGCTGGTTGGTGCGCTTCTTCTGGAAGTTGCTGGCAAAGCCGGCAGCCGCCACGATGAGCATGATGACATACTGCACGATGGTCACGCTGCCACTGGCCCAGAACGAGTCGGCATCGGGTGCTGTCAGCGTGAGGTTACATTGCAGCATATTGACGGCGTACTTCTGGAAGGGGAAGATAGCCGAATAGTAGAGTACGCAGAGCAGGGCAACGAGCCAGAAGCCGCTGTCAGTAAGAATCTTACCGATGTCGCTGATTTTGAAGGGGTCGTCCTTTTCCTCTGCCTCGCCGGTCTGCGCATCCAGCTTCTGGTCCATGACGAAGTAGACGATGGTCATAATCAAGGCAATGCACATCAGCACCACGCCGAAGGCTACCGAGCGCGATACGCTGATTTCACCGCCAAGGCGTGCAAAGTAGGGCGAGAAAATCATGCAGGTGGCCACACCCAGGCGGGCCAGTGCCATCTCAGAACCCATAGCCAACGCCATTTCACGGCCCTTGAACCACTTCACGATACCGCGTGAGACGGTGATGCCGGCCATTTCGCAGCCACAGCCAAAGAGCATGAAGCCGCAAGCGGCGAACTTGGCCGATGGTGCCATGCCGGCATAGAAGGGACTGACACCCAGCTCGTCAAAAACGGGGATGT
>JAFLRT010000119.1 GCA_022511295.1 Alistipes sp.
CGCGGGCAAAGTGCTTGACGGTGAACTCTCCGTCGATGTAGCAGACCGCGATGCAGCCGTCGTAAGGCTCTACGGATTTGTCCACAACGAGCAGGTCGCCGTCGTCGATGCCGTCGCCGGTCATGCTGTCGCCCGCCACGCGCACGAAGAAGGTCGAGGCGGGATTGTGGACCAACGCCCGATTGAGGTCGAGCGGCGCATCGAGAAAATCCTCCGCCGGCGACGGAAAACCGGCATGCACGGTACTGCCCGCCAGCGGCGTCTGCTGCTCGGGCGCCTCCTCGGCAGGTCTTATAATTGGTTCTTTATCTGACATTATCTACTCGTTTACTAAAAATTGCAACGCTTTGCGTTGCTGCGCCGCCCTAAAGGGGCGGAGGGCGGCGCAAAATAACTATACATATTCACGATACAAATCGCACTCCACTATCGACACTCCTCGTCGTAGAGGCGGTTAAAGAGTTCCAAAAACTGCGGCTCGTCGGCAAAGAGTTGGCGCAGGCGGTCGAGACGTGCGGCATTGTCGCTCCACGGAATCCAGATTTTCAAATATCCCTCCGGCCCGTACTTCTCCCGAATATGCTGCGCCGAGCGGCGGTAATGCCCTTCGCGGTCGAGGTCGGGATAGTGCGCCAGACTGTACTGAATCGTCCGCCGCACAATCGTCTCGGGGTCGATAAAGCGGTCGGCCTCGGCCACAACCAATCCATACTGCGAGCGCGGCGCAGACTGATTCGAGGTGCGGTGATCTGCGACC
>JAFLRT010000012.1 GCA_022511295.1 Alistipes sp.
ATATCGAGTAGAGCGTATCGCCTGCCGAAACGATGCAGATATAAAACTTATCGCCGTTGATATAGACGACCGTCGGCTTGACATCCTGCGCCGAGACCGCAGACACACCTGCGGAGATGGCACACATCGCCATGCCGCACAACAATATTTTGATACTGCGCATCAGTTTTTACCCTTCTTGTCCTTTTCTCTGTTTCTGATTTCGGTAATAACCTTTTTCGTATATAGCGGGAAATCGCCATTCATCATCCATGTATAATAACTCGGGTCATCGGCAAAAACATCCGCGACCTTGCGACCGCGATACTTGCCGAAAGCAAAGACCTCATTACCCCTGTCATCGTAGACAACACGACCTGCATAATCCACCGTCTCGCCACGCGACGAAAACTCGGCCAGATAGTCCACATCGTTATCAAGCTGCGAATAGCGGTCGAGTTGCGCTTTCAGCACCTCGTATGTAGCCATCGTATCGGCTTCGGCCGAATGGGCATTGGTCAAATCCTTGTCGCAATAGAATTTATATGCAGCGACAAGTGTTCTCTGCTCCATTTTGTGGAATATATTCTGCACATCCACAAACTTGCGCTGCTTGAAATCGACATCTATTCCAGCACGCATAAACTCCTCGACAAGCACCGGCAAATCGAACCTGTTGGAGTTAAAACCTCCGAAATCACACCCCTCGAGGAACTCCTCGAGCGACTTGGCTATCTGTGCAAATGAGGGTTCGTTCTTTACATCCTCATCCGTTATGCCATGCACAGCCGTTGCCTCCCTGGGTATATGCATCCCGGGGTTCAGACGGCGGGTCTTTACTATCTCGGTACCGTCGGGCATAACCTTAACCATTGATATCTCGACAATGCGGTCCCTCGACGTATCGACCCCCGTAGTCTCAAGGTCAAAAAAGACAATAGGTCTTTTAAGATTAAGTTTCATCTCCGGTGCAGGCTATGCATTAATCATCATAGGCATCAGCAGCATAAGGGTCGAACTGCTCTGCTTGTCGTCGTAGACAGGGATAAAGACACCTGCACGTGTCGAGTCTGCCAACTGAATCTCCACCGTCGGCGTCTCTATATTGGAAAGCACCTCCACAAGGAATGTAGACTTGAAGCCGATAAGCACAGGCACGCCCTCATAGCTGCAATTAAGCGTTTCGTTCGCCGAAACCGAGAAATCTATATCCTGCGCCGCCAGATTGACTTTGTTGTCGGCAATCTCCATACGGATAAGGTTCGTTGTGGGGTTCGAGCAGACAGCCACGCGACGTATACCGTTTACCAACTCTATGCGGTCGATAAGCAGGCGGTTGGTGTTGTTCTTGGGTATAACGCCGTTATAGTTGGGATAGTTGCCTTCGATAAGACGGCACACCAGCGTATGGCTCTTGAGCTTGAAGACGACGTTTTTGTTGTCAAAGCAGAGATTCACGTCGTTATCCTCCTTGAGGAGCATATTCTTAAGCAGGTTTGCAGGCTTTTTGGGAAGAATGAACGAAGCCTTGACCTCGGATTTGGTATCGGTGGTATACTTGACGAGTTTGTGCGCGTCGGTAGCCACAAAGGTAACGCCTTCGGGGTCGAGACTGAAATAGACACCGTTCATAATGGGACGCAGCTCATCATCCGCAGTGGCGAAGATAGTCTTGTTGATACCGTTCACAAGCGTATCGACATCGAACGCAACCTCATATCTGTTCTCGGTGCTGATAGTCGGCACGGGAGGATAACTGACAGGGCTTACACCCGGAATAGAGAGAGAACCGCTCTTCCAACTGGTCTTAATCTCCCACGTTTTGGGATGCACGTCGATTGTAAGCGGCAATTCGGGGAACTCCTTCAACGAGTCGAGCATAAGTTTTGCCGGAGCGGCTATCGTACCCTCGCTCTCTACATTGTCTACAGGGATAACGCTAACAATCGTAGTTTCGAGGTCCGATGCAGTAACCTTCAGTTCGCCATCCTTAAGTTCCATAAGAAAATAATCAAGGATGGGCAGTGTATTTTTGCTGCTGATAACCTTTCCCGTCGTAGCCAACATTGACAACAGAGCGGAACTTGATACTGTAAATTTCATAATCTTCTGTTTTATTTATTTTCCAATATTTTTCAATTTTATATTTCGATTTTTTATCGCTCGACTTAACTATTATCGCCTAACTTAAAGAGTTGCAAGTTTGTCGAGCGCCGTGCCTATCATACGTTTCACGAAAGGCTTGTAATCGGTGCAGGCGTCGAGCGCCACACGCTGCGCTATTATGGTACAAATGGTTGCTGCGCGGTGTCCCATCAAGGCTGCCAGACCGGCCAAAGCGGAACCCTCCATCTCGAAGTTGGTTATACGACGGCCGCCATAGTTAAACGACTCCACCTTTTCGTTAAGATGCACATCGGCAGGCTCGAGGCGCACCCACCGTCCCTGAGGAGCGTAGAATCCCGGAGCGGCTATGGTGATACCCTCTGTTGTAACATCAGCAAAGTGAGCAAACAGTTCTTTGTCCGCATCGATAAAGTAGGGCTTCGGCAGAAGTTCGCTCCAACCCGTATGTTCCATAAACGCCCTCTCTATCTCAAGGTCGCACACCTCGTTGCGACCCTTATAGTAGTTGAGAAGTCCGTCAAAGCCGACCGACGTGCGCGAGAATACTGCATCGCCAACCTTGATATCGGGCTGAAGCGCTCCGGACGTTCCGAGACGGACAAGCGTCAGACGGCGGAACTCCGGTTTTACCATACGCGTTGAGAAATCTATATTTGCCAAAGCGTCCAACTCCGTTACGGATATATCAATATTTCCGATACCGATACCTGTCGAGAGGACGGTCATGCGTTTGCCTTTGTAGATACCGGTTACCGTATTGAACTCACGGTTCGACACCTCGCATTCGCGGCTGTCGAAGAACGAAGCCACAAGTTCCACACGTCCCGGGTCGCCCACCAAAATAACGGTATCGGCCACTTGTTCGGGCTTTAGATGAAGGTGAAAGATAGAACCGTCATCATTGATTATCAGTTCAGAAGGTGGTATTACTCTCATATTTTTCAGATTAGATGCTTAAAATTGGCATAAAAGTAATATATTTACGTCGATTTTCAAAAAATAGACACAAGTTTTTTATTAACAATATCTTCAAGCTAAACTACACAAAAATCAGGCTATGACACTGATAAAATCCATTTCAGGCATCCGGGGAACAGTCGGAGGTGCCTGCGGCGAGAATCTGACACCCGTAGATATCGCCAAATTTACCGCTGCATACGCCCGTTTCATCAACAGCCGCTGCGACGGAAAACGTATCAAAATCGTCATCGGACGCGATGCTCGCATCTCGGGAGAGATGGTCGAGAAAATCGTCGAAGGGACACTGCTCGGTTGTGGCGCCGATGTTATAAACACCGGACTTTGCACCACGCCGGGAACCGAGATGGCCGTAATAACCCATAAAGCCGACGGCGGTATTATCATCACCGCATCGCACAATCCCAAGCAGTGGAACGCCCTCAAACTACTCAACTCGCACGGCGAATTTCTCAATGCCGAAGAGGGACATCGCATACTCGAACTTGCAGAGAATGAGGAGTTCGATTTCAAGACTGTAGATGAGATAGGAAAAGTCGTTGCAAAAGAAGATTTTAACACAGAGCATATAAAGCAAGTTCTGAAGTTATCGGCAGTCGATGTCGAAGCAGTACGCAAGCGCCGTTTCAAGGTCGTAGTCGATGCCGTAAACTCAATCGGAGGCGTTGTGATACCGGCTCTGCTGCGTGAACTCGGATGTGAGGTAATCGAACTTAACTGCCTGCCGAACGGAGAGTTTGCACACAATCCTGAACCGCTGCCGGAGAATCTGACGGAGATATCATCCGTCGTCGTGCGCGAAAAGGCGGATTTGGGTATCGTGGTAGACCCCGACGTAGACCGTCTGGCATTTGTAAGCGAGGATGGTTCGATGTTTGTCGAGGAGTATACTTTAGTTGCGGTAGCCGACTACATACTATCACTTAATCAAGGAAATACGGTATCTAATTTAAGTTCTTCCAGAGCGCTTAGGGACGTTACCGAAAAGCATGGCGGCAAATACTATGCATCGGCCGTAGGCGAGGTAAACGTAGTGGCCAAAATGAAGGAGGTCGGAGCCGTTATCGGCGGTGAGGGCAACGGCGGAGTAATCTATCCAGAACTTCACTACGGACGTGATGCTTTGGTGGGTACGGCCCTCTTTCTCACCTATCTTGCCAAGCGGAATATGACTATGACTCAACTGCGCGCAACATATCCGGCATACTTCGCATCGAAGAATAAAATAGAACTTACGCCGGCTATTGACGTGGATAAAGTTTTAGTTGAAATAAAAAGCCGGTACAGCAATGAAAATGTGAATGATACAGACGGCGTAAAAATTGATTTTGCAGATAGTTGGGTACATCTTCGCAAATCCAACACCGAGCCTATTATCCGTATCTACACCGAGGCGCACACTATGGACGAAGCCGATGCGCTCGCAAAGAAATTTATTAATGAAATCAAGAGTATATGCCAGTTATGACACCAAAAGAGTTTATAGACATTAATCGCGAGCGTTTTATCGACGAGTTGTTCACCATTTTGCGCATACCATCCGTCAGCGCTCAATCACAACACAAACCAGATATGCAGCGTTGTGCCGAGAGTTTGGCAGCATCGCTTGTCGCAGCAGGAGCCGACCATGCCGAGGTATACCCTACGAACGGTAATCCCGTTGTCTTCGGCGAGAAGATTACAGACCGCAATGCACCGACAATACTCGTATACGGGCATTATGACGTTATGCCGACAGACCCTCGCGGAGAGTGGAACACCGACCCGTTTGAGCCTGTTATAAAGGATGGCCGGATATGGGCGCGCGGGGCTGATGACGACAAAGGACAACTTTTCATGCACGTCAAGGCATTTGAAGCCATGTGCGCCACGAATAGCCTTAACTGCAATGTAAAATTCATGCTCGAGGGTGAGGAGGAGATTGGCTCTACGCATCTCTACGGTTTCTGCGAGGAGTACAAAGAGATGCTTGCAGCCGACATAATCCTTGTATCGGACACTTCGATGATTGGAGCCGACGTCCCCTCCATAACCTGCGGCCTGCGAGGTCTGACGTATATGGAGGTAGAGGTTACGGGTCCCAACCGCGACCTGCACTCGGGACACTACGGCGGCGGTGTTGCCAATCCGGCCAACGTTCTTTCGAGGCTTGTCGCATCGCTTATCGACGAAAACGGCCACATAACAATACCCCACTTCTATGACGATGTACGAGTATTTTCCGATGAGGAGCGTCGTGATTTCAACAGCGCTCCGTTCAGCATCGAGGAGTACAAACACTCACTCGACATAGGCGACGTGGAGGGCGAAGCCGGTTTTACGACTATGGAACGCACCGGCATACGACCCTCACTCGACGTAAACGGCATCTGGAGCGGTTATATCGGCGAAGGGGCGAAGACGGTTATCCCTTCGCGTGCATCGGCTAAAATCTCGATGCGTCTTGTCCCGAATCAGGATTTTTCGACTATCGCCCGCCTATTTGAGGAGCATTTCCGCGCGATTGCCCCTGCAAGCGTAAAGGTAGACGTAAAGTTCCTGCACGGCGGTGCGCCATACGTTTCTCCGACGGATATGCCGGCATACAAGGCGGCAGAAAAGGCAATAGAGGATGTTTTGGGTAAACGTCCGCTGCCATACTACTCGGGAGGCTCGATACCTATAATAAGCGGATTCGAGAAGATTCTGGGCATAAAATCGGTGCTTATGGGATTCGGACTCGAGGAGGATGCGATACACTCTCCCAACGAGAGTTTCGGCGTTGAACGCTTCTTCAAGGGCATAGAGGCCATAACGCTATTCTACAAATACTACACCGAGAGCCGTCAATAGCCATAATACACGAACAGATAAGAGAGCCTGAAAGCGTTGCTTTCAGGCTCTCTTATTCTTTTATTTATCAATTAAGCGTTTATTTATCAATTAAGCGTCTCTGTTAGAACTCCACGCCGAGACCTACACGGAATGTATTTCTCCAGGGGCATGAAGTTGCGCCGAACCAGTATGATGCATCGAGTTGCACGTGAGCAAAACGTACTCCCAAACCGGCAGTAACACATCCGTAGTTGCCGTATGCATATCCGGCACGCACCATAAAGCAGTTCATAAGCGAATACTCAAGACCCACGTTTGCAAGGAACGAGTTCATCGACTTGCTCTGGTAGAGATAACCCAAATCCAACGCCGCCTCTATCGAGTGCATCTCTGTCATCGGGATATAGAGCGATGCACCGACCTTGCCTGACAGCGGCAGCGACGCTTTACCGCTGCCGAAAGAGAAACCGTAATTGGAGGCTGAAACTCCGATATTCAGTTTTGAGCCGTCGGTAATGGAGACGGGCAGCGACGAATAAAGCGAAAGACCGAGCGATACGACACTCGTCTTTGTTCCTACACCGTTGGAGTTGTGGATATAGCCTGCATTGATTGCCATACCGACCTTATCGGAGAAACGTATACCGTATGCAAGGTCGAGACTTTTGCTGTTGGGGCGCGTTACGGCTATCTCCAGAGGCTCGTTGTACTCATCCTTGGGAACAAACGGATAATCTTCATTGCCCACAAGTTTGGGTTCGTTATACATTCTGCCGCCGATGGAGAGCGTATGACGCTTGCCAAAGTTAAAGTATCCGCCAAGCGAATAGAGCGCGTGGCCCTTTTCCACTGCCGACATCCAGGGCGTATACGACACCTGCACCTGCACCTTTTTATTATTGAATAGCGGAGCGGCTGCATTGCCGTATATCGACCATGCATCACCTGTAACCGCTGCCGAGACATCACCCATAGCAGATGTACGGGCATCGGGATTGATAATCACAAATTCCTGTGCGCGCGACACCGTAACCGAGGCACAGCAAAGCGCGATAAGCAAAAATATCTTCTTCATAACTTGCATCAATTCTTGATTATGGTCTGAGTAGCCTTATATTTATCACCGCCGCAGCGATACTCAACCTCGACAGTGTAACGTCCCGAATTGAGACCGCTAACATCGAGCGCAGTCGCTTTGTCATACGAAGGAGTGAATACAGCGTCGAAGACAACAGCACCTACCGAGTTGCGCATCTTGACACTACCATTGCTCAGAGGCGATGAGAGAACCTGAGACGAGAACCCTATATTGAGTCTGTCTGTGCATGGATTGGGATAGAACGACACGGCACCGGAGCCTGAAACCTTGTCGCCATCACCATCACCGCTGCCGCTGCCGCCGCCAGGCTTACCCTTGCTCAACGCGGCTGCCGCATCGACAAGACCGGCACCCATCTTACCATTATATTTCGACTCCTGCTGATAGGGCGCGATATTGCGTGCCGTAGAGAAGAGCAGTTCCTTGAGTCGGTCAGCCGTAAAGCCCTTGCCGCCACAGTGCGATACAATCAGAGCAGCCACGCCCGACACATGGGGGCAGGCCATAGATGTTCCCTGCAACCATCCGTAGCCGGTCGTTTCGTGTACGTAATCGACAGGGTCGCCACTCGAATCGTTCTGACCGTTGCGCAGCGTTGTGGGAAGCGTACTGAGGTTCCAGCCGGAGAAGTGGTAGAAGTAAATCATCTGATTCTCGGAAGAAGCATCCCAGCCGCCGCCGCCCGGGGCGCAAATATCTATCTCCTTATTATATGTCGAGTATCTCGCCATGCGGTAATTGCACGTCATTGCCGCTACGCTGACACATGGTGCATACGATGAGGGGTACTCCGTCTGCTCCACACCGTCATTGCCGGCAGCAAAGACAACGAGACCGCCCGCCATAGGGCTGTCCTCCGCCTGAGCGTTGCCGTCGGGCGTCATACCTGCATACTGAATAAAGTAGTCGATAGCATCTTTCACCAAAGGAACCGACCTCGCGAAAGATGCATCATCCTGGATACCGTTTGCGTACAGATAGCCCCAACTGTTCTGGCATATCACGGCACCGTTGTCGGCAGCAAATCTTATGGCTGCCGCAACTCTTGCATCGGTAGAACTGGATTTACCCTGGTATATCTGGCAACACATGATTTTAACTCCGGAGTTAGCCTTGCCATCACCGCCTGCTATACCCGATATACCTATACCATTATTGCTTACGGCTGCAATCGTACCTGCTACGTGGGTACCATGCTCGCCCTTGGATATGGCTTTGGTACCTATATTCGATGCAGTGAAGTTACGACCGATATCGTACCACATATTGCCTGCCAGGTCGGGGTGCTGATAGTCTATACCCGTATCGACAACGGCGACAATGACATTGGGATTACCCTTGCACTGCTGCCATGCCCCGGCAACATTGATATCGGCGCCCTCAACAGCCTTGCCGCCCGCAGCCGAACCGTCATTGATAAGCATCCACTGCTCGGCGAGCAGAGGGTCATTGAGCGGGAGAGAACCTCCTGCACGCGTTGCAGCGGCACTCCTGGCACTAAGCGTCTGAAGTTCCGCTTCGGTTGCATAGCGCACCGTATAATCTCTGTCCACCATATAGGTCATACGGGCCGGCTCGATATACTGTACACCTTCCATACTCTTCAACTCGGCAGCGACAGCAGCATTATCCGCATCATCACCGATAACCATCATATACCATCTGTCAAGACCTGCCTTGCGCAGACGCTCCTCACAATGATTAGGTTCAAATACTCGTTCCAAAGACTGCACGTCGTACTGCGCACAGATGCCATCGAACGTCTCATTGCCCGTAAGCCACTCGCCACTGCGTGTGCGGGTGATATTAAGGGCATCGGCCGTCTCACGGTCAAGTTTGACGTAAAGCGTATTTCCGACAACACCCGGTTCGCTCCACTCGTCTACCGCTCCGTTGCCAACAAGTCGTACCGGTTCTTCGGTCTCGACCGTACATGCCGCAGCAACGACAGCCACGACAGACAGAACAATTAACTTAAATTTCATATTACAATACTTTTACGCTCCATGAACTATAAAATATCCGGTCAAAGATACAAAAACTTCGTGTATATATAACATATTTCATGAAAAAATATTACCTTTACAGAGTAAAAACCCACATATCAATATCAAACTATGAATACCGACAACACCCTGTTTTCACTCATCAGCGAGGAACGAAATCGCCAGATGCGCGGCATAGAACTTATAGCCTCGGAGAACTTCGTCAGCGACCAGGTTATGCAGGCTATGGGTTCAGTGCTTACGAACAAATATGCCGAAGGCTACCCGGGCGCACGCTACTACGGCGGCTGCGAAGTGGTAGACAAAGTCGAATCGCTGGCACGCGAACGCCTCTGCAAACTCTACGATGCAGAGTATGCAAACGTACAGCCACACTCGGGCGCGCAGGCCAATATGGCTGTTTTCTTTGCCGTAATGCAACCCGGCGACACCTTTATGGGTCTCGACCTTTCGCACGGAGGACACCTCTCGCACGGCTCGCCCGTAAATATGTCGGGCAAATACTTCAAGGCCGTCGGTTACAAACTCAACCCACAGACCGAAACCATAGACTACGACGAAATGGAGCGTCTCGCCATAGAACACCGTCCGAAACTCATCGTGGGCGGAGCATCGGCATACTCACGTGAATGGGATTACGCCCGTATGCGTGCAATAGCAGACAAAGCAGGCGCCATCTTTATGGTGGATATGGCCCACACCGCAGGTCTTATCGCGGCAGGACTGCTCGACAATCCGGTTAAATATGCACATATAGTTACATCGACGACGCACAAGACGCTTCGCGGTCCGCGTGGCGGCATAATACTTATGGGCAAGGATTTTGAGAACCCGTGGGGACTGACAACGCCCAAAGGCGCTGTAAAGATGATGTCGCAGATTCTGGACTCGGCCGTATTCCCAGGTATTCAGGGCGGCCCGCTGGAACACGTCATAGCCGCCAAAGCCGTAGCATTCGGCGAGGCTCTCGACCCGAGTTACAGAGAGTATCAGTTGCAGGTGCGTAAAAATGCCGATGCAATGGCGGAGGCGCTGTCGCGCAGAGGATACAAGATTGTTTCGGGCGGCACTTCGAACCATCTTATCCTTGTAGACCTGCGAACAAAGTTCCCCGAACTGACAGGCAAGGTTGCCGAGAAGGCATTGGTGGCTGCAGATATAACGACCAACAAAAATATGGTGCCATTCGACAGCCGCTCGCCATTCCAGACCTCGGGTCTGCGGTTCGGCACGCCTGCCATAACCACACGCGGCGTAAAAGAGGACAAGATGGATGCCATTGTCGAACTTATCGACCGTGTGCTGCACGCACCCGAAGACGAGACCGTTATCGCGGCCGTGCGCAGCGAAGTAAATGCCATGATGTCGGAGTATCCGCTCTTTGCGTGGTAGCGATATGAAACGTATCATAGAGTTCCTGACGCTGCTTGAGGCCAACAACAACCGCGAGTGGTTCAATGACAACAAAAACCTCTATCTTGAGGCCAAAGAGGTATTCACAGGCTATATGGAGGGGCTTATCGAAGGTATCTCGCGCTTCGATGACTCGGTATGCGGTCTGAAGGCCAAAGATTGCATCTACCGCATACATCGCGACACCCGTTTCTCGAACGACAAGACGCCTTACAAGACCCATTTCGGAGGATTCATCGTCGCACGCGGCAAGCAGTCCGGTTTAGCCGGATATTACGTTCACATCGAGCCGACGGAGAACGGTATGCTGGGGTGCAGTATGTTAGCCTCGGGGCTGATTATGCCGCAGCCTGCCGAACTGCGCAGCATACGCGAGGAGATACTCGACTACGGCGATGAGATAATGGATATCGTGGATAAATCGGACGGATTCAAATTCAGTCTCGGCAACTCGCTTAAGCGCACGCCGGCCGGATTTCCGAGAGATACGAAGGTCGATTTTCTGTTGCGTCTGCGCGACCATTTTATCGACAAACGGCTCTCAAACCGCGATATACTCGGCAAGAACTTCCTGCAAAAGAGCATTGAAGCCTTTCGCACCACAAAGCCATATATCGACCATCTGAACCGAGCCGTGCTGTATGCGCGCGAGGAGATGAGGTGATGAGGTGATAAGGTAACGGCAGCAGGAAAGCAAACGAAATGCGACCGTCCGAAAGGATGGTCGCGTTGCGTTTACAGTTATCTGCTTTCCTGCTTCAATGTCTCGAGCAAACCGGCACAGCCGTCTTCAAGCATATCAAGCACCAGTTCGAAGCCATCGACACCCTCGTAATAGGGGTCGGGAACGTAACTATAGTCGGCAAAGCGCTCCGAGAAGAAGTCCCGCATACGGAAAATACGTTCCGAGTGCTTGCGCGAGGGAGAGATGCGGTGAGCAGCCTCATAGTTCATATCGTCCATAACTATTATCATATCGAACTCATCGAAGTCCTCCTCCCGAAGCAGGCGCGCACGATGCGTCAGGTTATAGCCCCGACGTGCGGCCGCATTGCGCATACGCGCATCGGGAAGGTCTCCTCTATGCCCTCCGTATGTACCGGCAGAGTCAATCTCTATGATATCACGCAGACCCTCACGCTCGACAAGGCTGCGCATAACGCCTTCGGCGGCCGGCGAGCGGCATATATTTCCGAGGCACAGGAAAAGTATCTTATGTTTCATATTCCGGTCGTTAATTGTTAATTGTCAGACAACTCATCGCTCTTCATATTATCGCGGACGAGCAACGGTTTGAGAAACTGTCCCGTATAACTCTGCCCGCACGCTGCAACCTCGGCAGGAGTTCCCGAAGCGACGATATATCCACCCTCCTCGCCTCCTTCGGGACCCATATCTATAATATGGTCGGCGACCTTTATCACATCCATATTGTGTTCGATGACAATAGCCGTATTCCCCCGGTCCACAAGTTTGGCAAGCACATCAAGCAGTTGGCGTATATCTTCGAAATGAAGTCCCGTAGTAGGCTCGTCCAAAATATATAGTGTCCGTCCCGTATCGCGTTTTGACAGTTCCGTCGATAGTTTTATGCGCTGGCTCTCACCGCCCGAGAGCGTCGTACACGGCTGACCCAGCGTAAGATACCCCAGACCAACATCCTGTATCGCCTTGAGTTTCTGGTGTATATGCGGTATGTTAGCGAAAAACTCGACAGCCATATTCACCGTCATATTCAGCACCTCATCTATATTCTTGCCCTTATATTTCACCTCGAGTGTTTCGCGGTTGTAACGGTGTCCGCCGCAACTCTTGCACTTGACATAGACATCGGGCAGGAAGTTCATCTCTATCGTCTGCACTCCGGCACCGCGACACTCCTCGCAGCGGCCTCCCTTGACATTAAATGAGAAGCGTCCGGCCTTGAAACCGCGCACCTGCGCATCTAGGGTCGATTCGAATAGTTTGCGGATATCGGAGAACACATTGGAATAGGTAGCAGGATTGCTGCGCGGAGAGCGACCTATGGGCGACTGGTCTACAACCACGAGTTTATCCACATTCTCCAGCCCTTCAACTGAGTCATACTCCAACGGACGGTCTAATGAGCGGTACAACAGCCTGCTCAATACAGGGCGCAGCGTCGCATTCACAAGCGTAGACTTGCCCGAGCCGCTGACGCCCGTTACGCATATCAGTTTTCCGAGCGGGAACTCTGCCGTAACACCCTTCAGGTTATTGCCCCGCGCACCGCGCAACACGATACTCTTGCCGTTACCCTCACGGAGTTGCGAAGGTATCTCTATGCGACGACGGCCAGTGAGATAGTCTGCCGTTATGGATTCCGAGCGGAGAATATCGGCAAACGTCCCTGCCGCAACGATACTACCGCCCCTGCGGCCGGCAAGCGGTCCTACATCTATGATATAATCCGCAGCACGCATCATATCCTCGTCATGCTCGACCACAATAACCGAGTTGCCGGCATCACGCAGGTTGTGCAGGCTGCCTATCAGTCTGCGATTGTCGCGCTGGTGCAGTCCTATGCTCGGTTCATCAAGTATATACAGCACATTGACCAATTTTGAGCCTATCTGCGTTGCAAGGCGTATGCGCTGCGCCTCACCTCCTGACAGCGTGCGCGAGGCACGAGACAGGGAGAGGTACCCCAAACCAACGTCCACAAGAAAGCGCAGACGTTCGCGTATCTCCTTGATTATATCACGGGCTATGCGACGCTCCTTGACAGACATCGACTCTTCGATATGCTCCATCCACTCTGCAAAGCGAGTTATAGACATCGACGAGACGTCGGCTATGTTCATACCTCCTATCTTGAACTGCAAGGCCTCGCTTTTAAGTCTTGACCCGCCACAAACCGAACAGGTTTTATATATGAGGAACTGGTCGCGCCACTTCTCGCCGCGACGCGAGTTCTCATCATCGGTATGGTAGAGGTATTCGGCGATACCCTCCCACGTTACCAAATGCCTGCCGCCGCCGGAATACGAGTACTGCGACGTATCGACGGTTACAGGGTCGCTGTCGCCATACAGCACGGCATTGAGGCCCGTTTCGGATATACCGGCGACAGGGTCGTCCAACGTGAAGTCGTAGCGGTGTCCCAACATATCCAAAATGGCGAACAGTTGATTGTTGCGATATGGACCGAGAGGTTCCACCGCACCCTCACGTATGGACAGGCGCGGGTCGGGTATGAGTTTGCGGATATCGAACACCGCTTCCTCACCCAGTCCGTTGCAG
Organism: Alistipes sp.; assembly: GCA_022511295.1. Taxonomy (GTDB): domain Bacteria; phylum Bacteroidota; class Bacteroidia; order Bacteroidales; family Rikenellaceae; genus Alistipes. The sequence goes on from JAFLRT010000012.1 coordinate 13,681, forward strand.
TGCGGGCAGGCGCCCTTGGGAGAGTTGAACGAGAAGGTATGCGGTGCAGGTTCCTCGAAGGCTATGCCTGTCGTAGGACACATCAGATGCCGTGAGTAGTAACGCAGATTGCCTGAATCATAGTCAAAGAGAGCCATCGTACCCTTTCCCTGGCGCATAGTCTCTCGCAGCGATGTCATAATACGCTCGCGCATATCCGAGGCCACACGCAGACGGTCTATAACCAAATCTATCGTATGCACCTTATAACGGTCAAGCCTCTCTCCGGAGGTAAATTCGCGAATCTCGCCGTCGATACGGGCATGGATATACCCCTTCTTGGCCAGCGACTCGAAGAGTTCGCGGTAGTGTCCCTTGCGTCCCTTGACTATCGGTGCAAGCAGAGCGACCTTGCGCCCTTCGTAGTCGCGCAGGATAAGGTCGCATATCTGGTCATCGGTATAATGAACCATCTCCTCGCCCGTAATCGGAGAGTAGGCCCTCGAGGCACGCGCATAGAGCAGACGCAGGAAGTCATTTATCTCGGTAACCGTCCCCACCGTAGAGCGCGGATTACGATTGGTGGTCTTCTGCTCTATAGCCACTACGGGACTCAAACCGGTAATCTTGTCGACGTCGGGACGCTCCATAGTGCCGACAAACTGACGCGCATAGGCCGACAATGTCTCCATATACCGTCGCTGACCCTCGGCGTAGATGGTATCGAACGCCAGCGACGACTTGCCAGAGCCGGACAAACCGGTAATAACCACGAGTTTATCTCGCGGTATGGTCAGGTCTACATTCTTGAGGTTGTGGACACGTGCGCCAAGTATCTCGATGGAATCATTATCCTTTGTCATCGTACTGCTACCCTATCTTCCGAACATTGCATTGAAAATATCATGCAAAGATAATAAACCGGCAAGGTTTGCGAAACAATTCATCACAATAATCGTCTTAAAAACCTTCACAATGCCGCCGTCGTGAAGATGCCTGCGGTTGTCGAAAATCACATAGATGATAATCAGAAACAACACTATAGTGATAACAAATATATGCAAAAATTTAAGAATCTACGAATAGTTTTGTATTTTTGCGGCGAGGAACAACTACAACCATGCGGACAGGAGAGATTCAAACCCTAAAAATCAGTCGCATATCCGATTTCGGTCTTTACCTGTCGGACGACGAGGGCAACGAGGTATTGTTGCCGAACCGTTACGTATCGCTGTCGGATGCCGTTGGCGACGAGAAGAGCGTATTCATTTACCATGACTCCGAAGACCGTTTGGTGGCAACCACCGAGACGCCTCTCGTACAGGCCGGACAAGTCGCAAGTCTGAAGGTCGTAGACAAGACCATTCACGGTGCATTTTTGGACTGGGGGATGAGCGGCAAAGACCTCTTTCTGCCGAATCGCAACCAGATGGGAGGCGTACTCACGGGACGCAACTGCACAGTATATGTATATATAGACAGCAAAACAGGCAGATGCGTGGCCACAATGAAGTTCAAGGCCTTTGTGAACAACGATATTCTGTCGGTAAAGAACGGAGAGGAGGTCGGTATACTTATCGTTGCCGAGAGCGAGATAGGTTACAAGGTCGTCATAAACAACCGGCATTGGGGCATGCTCTACAAAAACCAGTTGTTCCGTCCGGTAGCCATCGGTGAGCGTATGAACGCATACATACGCAAAATTACCGATGACAACCGCATAGATGTCAGCCTTCAGCAGGAGGGATATGCTGAGGTGCTGCATTCGGCAGAAATTTTGCGCAAACTGCTTACCGACAACGGCGGCTCGCTGCCCGTCGGCGACAACAGCTCGCCCGAAGCCGTGCGCGAAGCCACTCAAATGAGCAAAAAGGTCTTCAAGCGCGCCCTGGGTATGCTGCTCAAGCGCGGCGAAGTGGAGGCAACCGACAACAGCATAACATTAAAGAGTACAAAATGAGCAAGGGTATAGCAACTGCCGAGCGCGTATCGCTCAGTGCATCGGACAACTTTGTCTACCAGCGCTCACTGCTCGCCTATCACAAAGCGGCGGAGATTGTTTCAGGCGATGTGCTTGAGATAGGAACCGGCACGGGCTACGGCGTAAGCATTATCGCGCCCAAGGCTATGCGGTTTATAACCATTGATAAAAAACTCCCCGCAGCACACGATTGCGGCGACGGAAATGTGGAGTATTACGAAGCTACGGTACCTCCGATACCTGCCGACAACAACTCTTTCGACTATGTAGTATGCTTTCAGGTTATAGAGCATATAAAGAAGGATTTGGAGTTTGTACGCGAAGTACATCGCGTACTCAAGCCCAGAGGAAAGTTTATTGTAACGACGCCCAACGTGCTTATGTCCCTTACGCGCAACCCCTATCATGTACGCGAGTACCTTGCCGATGAGTTGAAGAACATTCTCGAATGTGAGTTCTCGCAGGTGGAAGCTCTCGGCGTATCGGGAAACGAGAGGGTGATGAAGTATTACAACAAAAACAGGCGCAGCGTAAAACTTATAACAAGTGTAGATTTCTTCGACCTTCAGCACCGTCTGCCCCGTCAGATGCTGCAACTGCCATACGATGTGCTTAACCGCTTCAACCGCTGGAGGCTGCTGCGCAAAAACCGCAAGCTGACAACATCCATAACTATGGACGACTACTCGATAGGGCCGGTCAGCGATGAGTGCTTCGATTTGTTCTTTGTAGCAACGAAATAGTTATTCCGCCATATCATAATTTGCATTCTGTAAATAACGGCAATTACCCCAAAACAAAACCCCGTCTTTTGCAAGGCGGGGTTTTGCATTCTGCATAGATTGTCGGAGCTGTTACGAACCGAAGTTGTCGTAGAGGATATTCTCCGAAGGAACACCAAGACTGTCGAGCATATTCACAACCGACGAAACCATCATCGGAGGTCCGCACATAAGGTATATACATCCCTCCGGCTCCTCGTGATTCTTGAGATAGTTCTCGAACAGCACGTTGTGAACGAAACCGACCTTATACTCTACGCCTGCCGCATCGGCCTCGGGGTCGGGACGGTCAAGCGCAAGGTGGAACTTGAAGTTGGGGAACTCCTTTTCAATCTCGGCATAGTCCTCGAGATAGAAGGCCTCCTTAAGCGAGCGGGCGCCATACCAGAAGGTTACCGGACGCTTGGTCTTCTCGGTCTTGAACAGGTGCATAATATGGCTGCGCATAGGCGCCATACCCGCACCGCCGCCGATGAATATCAACTCCTGCGTATCGGGCAGATTGTCGGGCAGGAAGAACTCTCCGTAAGGACCCGAAATCGTTACCTTGTCGCCAGGCTTGCGCGAGAAAATATAGGACGAGCAGATACCCGGATTAACCTTCATAAAGCCGCCGTTGACACGGTCGAACGGAGGTGTGGCAATACGTATGTTAAGCATAATGATATTGCCCTCCGCAGGATGGTTGGCCATCGAGTAGGCACGGAACGTCGGTTCGGGGTTCTTCGTTACCAAATCCCACATATTGAACTTATCCCAATCGCCGCGATACTCCTCATCGACATCCATATCCGAGAACTTTATCTCGTCATACTTGGGGATATCAATCTGTATATAACCGCCGCTGCGGAAGTTAAGAGTCTCGCCCTCGGGCAGCTTAACGACAAACTCCTTGATAAAGGTCGAGACGTTATGGTTGGAGACAACCTCGCACTCCCACTTCTTAACACCCAGAACGGATGCCGGAACCTTAATCTTAAGGTTCTCCTTAACCTTTACCTGGCAGCCCAAACGCCAGTGGTCTTTCTGCATCTTGCGCGAAATGAAGCCGGTCTCGGTAGGCAGTATATCACCGCCACCCTCCAAAACCTGGCACTTGCACATACCGCACGAACCGCCGCCGCCGCAGGCCGAAGGAAGAAATACCTGATTATTGGCCAGCGTAGCCAAAAGCGACGAACCACCCTCGGCTGTAATAACACGCTCACCGTCGTTGATGTCAATGGTAACATCTCCGGAGGAGGTAAGTTTTGCCTTTGCAAAGAGAAGCAGCGCCACAAGCAGCAGCACAACCGCCAGAAAGGCAACAATCGAAACTAAAATCGTCAATGTCATCTTTTTATCTCTTTATTAAAGGTTACAACTTAATACCCGAGAACATCATAAATGCGATGCCCATAAGACCCGTAATAATAAAGGCTATACCCGGGCCTTTGAGTGCGGGAGGAATATGCGAATAGGTCGTCTTCTCGCGGATAGCGGCCATCATAACGATAGCGAGCCACCAGCCCAGACCCGAGCCGAATCCATATACTATCGACTGCCATACCGATGTAATGGCACCTGCCTCAACCTTCTGCTGCATAAAGAGCGAGCAACCCATAATGGCGCAGTTCACGGCAATAAGCGGAAGGAAGATACCCAGCTGATTGTAGAGCGTCGGCGAGAACTTCTCGACTGCCATCTCCACAAGCTGCGTGAAGGATGCGATAACCGCAATGAAGACAATAAACGAAAGGAAGCTCAAATTAACAGTCGCCAGCGAGGGGTCTATCCACGCAAGAGCGCCCTCCTTGAGAACATACTCATTGAGAAGATAGTTCAGAGGCACGGTCATAGTCATGACGAAGGTAACGGCAAGACCGAGACCCAAAGCCGTCTTAACACTCTTTGAAACTGCAATGTAGGAACACATTCCGAAGAAGAATGCGAACACCATATTGTCGATAAATATCGACCTTATAAATATATTCAGCGTTTCCATACTTCAATCTCCTATTTTTCCTGCAAATTCTTGTTATACGAGCGATGTATCCAGATGATGACACCTACAATAATAAGCGCCATCGGAGGGAAGAGCATGAGTCCGTTGTTGTAATAGAACCCGCCGTCGGCAGCGTACCAGCTCAAAGGTACGACCTGATAGCCGAGAAGCTGACCCGAACCGAACAACTCACGGAAGAAGGCGACGATTACGAGAATCAAACCGTAACCGAAACCGTTGCCGATACCGTCGAGGAATGACGCCCAAGGTTTGTTGCCGAGTGCAAAGGCCTCTACACGACCCATAATGATACAGTTCGTAATGATAAGACCCACATAAACCGACAACTGCTTTGACACGTCGTAGACATAGGCCTTGAGGAACTGGTCCACAAGAATAACCAGCGTAGCGATAACGACCAACTGTACGATGATACGTATACGCATCGGCACGCTCTTGCGAAGCAGCGACATCACCAAATTGGCGAACGCCGTAACAACCATAACCGACAAGCCCATAACAATGGCAGGCTTGAGTTTTACGGTAACGGCAAGCGCCGAGCAGATACCCAGAATCTGAACGACAACAGGGTTGTTGGCATTCAGCGGACCTGTAAGATAACTTATATTCTTATTGCTCATATTTTTTCCGCTTTTTATTCGTTAGACTCTGTGTTTTCCTGTATGGCACCCTCCTCGGCAGGAGCAACATCCTCCGTAACCGATTCGCACCCGCAGAGGCAGCTGTTGCAGTCGCCGCTGCACTCTTTTGCACACTCCTGGCAGGCAGACACTGCGGCAGCACGTTTCGCATTGATAAACGGAAGGTAGTTTTCAAGACCGGTCTTTAACATCTCGCTTACGCCATCCGAAGTCTTTGTTCCTCCTGTAATGGCATCAACCTGATACAACGGCTCTTTGGCACCGCCCTTGACAAGTTCTATCGAGACGAACTTGTCGCCCTTGAAAATCTCCTTGCCCTTATACTGCTCCTGGTGCTTTTTCGTAGCGATTTCAGCACCCAGACCGGGGGTCTCGCCCTTATGGTCGAGAACGACGCCGGCTACTACATTAAGGTTGTTCTCAAGCGCCACATAGCCCCAAATAACATCCCACAGACCGTTTCCGGTAACAGGGAATACATATTGACCGTCTACTGACTCAAATACGGGGAACGTTCCGTTGGCAATAGCACCCTTCAAGTCGAAAAGCATTTCGAGGACAGCGTCCTGGCCTATGCCGTCAATAACATTTCCCTTGGCATCTACTGCATACGCATTTACATACTTATCGTATTCAACCGCAGCGTTGCCCTTCTCATCAACCTTGCCGAGCGACTTCAAAATAGCCGTCTTCTTCTCGTCAAGCTCATTGCTCTTCTGACGCGGTTGCAGCGAAAGCGCCGTTACCGAGAGCAGCACCGCAACGATGACAACCATCACAACAGAGTAGAGAACTATATAAAGATTGCTGTTCTTGTTCATAGCTGCACTTATTTAGCGAGTTTAACACGATTTTTTCTGTGGCGTATGTTCGCCTCGACAACACAGTAGTCGATAAGCGGTGCCAGCATATTCATAAACAGAATCGAGAGCATCATACCTTCGGGATATGCAGGGTTGATAACGCGCAGCATAACGGCGATTGCACCCGTCATAAAGCCATAGATATACTTACCCTTTTCCGTTTGCGCCGACGTTACCGGGTCGGTAGCCATAAAGACCGCACCGAAAGCGAAGCCGCCGACGATAAGATGCTGCCATGCGGGAATCTGCATATAGGGCGTTGCACCTATGGCATTGAACAGAAGACCCATCGCCAGACCGCCGACAAAGACGCTCACCATAGTCTTCCACGAAGCCACGCCCGAGAAGAGCAGTATTGCAGCACCTATAAGTATTGCCAGCGTAGAGGTCTCGCCGATACATCCCGGAATAAATCCGAGGAAGGCATCCAGGGCGTCGAAGCCCATCGTACCCTTGTCTGCCATATTTGCAAGTGCCGTAGCGCCCGAAAATCCGTCAGGAGCGTTGGTCGCAGCATCCGCAACCCACACCGTCTCACCCGACATCGAAGGAGTGTATGCGAAGAATACGAATGCACGTGCAAGAAGTGCGGGATTCCAGACATTCATACCCGTACCGCCGAACACCTCTTTACCGAAAAGCACTGCGAATGCAGTTGCCAGGACGACCATCCATATCGGTACATCAACGGGCATAATCATAGGTATAAGCAGACCCGTAACGAGGAAGCCCTCATTAACCTCGTGTCCGCGCACCTGAGCAAAACCGAACTCAATAGCAAGACCCGTAACATACGAAGCGATGATTATCGGCAGCGTCTTGAGGAATCCGTACCATAACGTACCCCAGAAGCCGACCTGCTCGCCGGTCATAAGGAAGTGTTGGTATCCCGTATTGTAAAAACCGAAACAGAGCGCAGGCAACAACGCTATGACAACCGTAATCATCACACGCTTCATATCGTTGCAATCACGAATATGCGCACCCTTGGTCGTGGTGGTATCAGGCACGAAAAGGAATGTTTCGAAGGCGTCAAAAGTAGAGCCGAGAAAGGCCAACTTACCGCCTTTGGAGAAGGTAGGCTTCATTTTGTCTACCACTTTGCGTAATCCGTTCATTATTCGCCCTCCTTAATCATTAAGTTAATACCCTTGCGGAGAATGGCCTGCATCTCGATTTTCGAGGGGTCTACAAACTCGCACAGAGCCAAATCCTCCTCGATAACCTCATAGATACCGAGATTCTCCATTTTGTCTATATCCTCAGCCAGAATCGCCTTCAGCAGATAGGTCGGATAGATATCCATCGGGAGATACTTTTCATACAGACCCGTTACCACGAACGGACGCTCGCCGCCGTTGAGATTGGTATCGAGTTTGTACTCCTTTTTGGGGCAGAGCCACGAGAAATAGGTGCGCGATACGGAGAATTTTCCGAAGCGCGGCATAATCCATCCCAACAGTTCGTGGTGATTGCCCTCGGGTATCACGCTCAGCATATCATCATAGAAGCCGATATAGCCGTCTGCCGCTCTTCTCGTTCCGGAGAGAACATTGCCAGAGATTATACGCACGCTGCGGCCCTCTTCCTGCGGCTTGATGTTATCCTTGAGTATAGAGGCTACCGGAGCGCCGCTAATCACACGGACGTAACGTGCCTGCACGACCTCCGAGCCGGCTACGGCGACACTCTTTGACATATCGACGCGACCCTCGTTAAACAGGCAGCCGATAATGGCTACGGCCTGGATATTCACCGTCCATACCCTCTCGCCCTTGTTAATCGGGTCGAGGCGGTTGATTTGCACGCCGACATTGCCGGCAGGGTGCTTACCTCGGAACGTGTGCAGTTCCACTCCGTTCAAATCCTTGAACGAACTTTCGGCTCCTTCGTGCATCGAGAGATGCACCTTGCCGTCGGTAAGGCATCTCAATACGTCAAGACCTGTTTGCAGGTTCTTTTGCTCCGACGAGAGAATGTAATCGTAGTCGGGAGCCAGCGGTGCGCTGTCGAAGGCCGACACGAATACGGCTTTGGGTTTGTCCGAAGGGTTGGCGATAACGCCATATGGACGCTGGATAATCATAGGCCACAGGCCCGATTTCAGCAACAGAGCGACAATCTCTTCGCGGTTTGCCCCTGACAGGCTCGGGACATCAAACGCCTCATAGGTCTGTTCTGCATCGGCAGCAACGGTAACATTAAGCACAAGTCGTTTCTCGCCGCGATTTACAGCCGTAACCGTACCGCTCACGGGAGAGGTGAACAATATGCGCTCATCGTACTTGTTGAAGAACAGAGGCGTACCTGCCTTGACTCTGTCGCCCGCCTTAACCAGCAATTTGGGTGTTACGCCCGTAAAATCCAATGGCGACACAGCATACTCCGAAGCCAGCGGCAATACCGTCGTCGTCTTTTCTGCCTTGCCCTGAAGATTTACGTCCAAACCCTTACGCAGTTTAATGATTTTCGACATTTCTATCAGTTCTTTTGTTATACTTTGAGTTATTTTGTTTGTTTAGCAATCTGTCTCATACGCCCGGAACACTTTCCAAAAGGCTTCCTAAAATCACGCGCAAATATACTATTTGTTTTGCAGTATAGAAAATGTTACGCATGTTATTTTCGCAATATAACCATAAAAAATAGTAAATTTGCGGCAACTGTAAAGTTATGCCATACGTAAACATACATACCCACCGTCCGACAGGAGTCGATATAGAGCCTTCGAGCATCGGTCTGCACCCCTGGGATGCAGGCAAAGAGCCGTTCAACGCCGATGATTTTATCGCACGTGCGGCAGCGGTGCAGGCTGTCGGAGAGATTGGATTGGACTTTCTGCGCGGCGGCAACCGCAAGCAGCAGGAAGATGTATTGCGACTTCAGCTCAAGGCAGCGGAGATGCTCTGCAAGCCGGTAATACTGCACTGCGTAAAGGCCTTTGAGCCGATGATGAAGATAGTTGAAGAGTATCGTTTGCCGGCAGTCGTCTTTCACGGATTTACAGGCTCTCCGCAGCAGGCGGCAAGGGCGGTCGGAGAGGGATATTTTCTCTCATTCGGAGAGAGAGTCATCCGCTCCCCGAAGGCGAAGGAGTCGCTGCGTATGACTCCCGACGAGAATCTCTTTTTAGAGACTGACGACGCCGAATTGGGGATAGCCGATATTTACTCATTCGCTGCCGGCGTAAGAGGCACGACGGTCGAGACGTTGCAGGATGTAATACTGAAGAACTACAACAAAATATTTTCAAAAGAATGAACAGAGAGTGGCTTGAACGCACCGAGTTGCTGCTCGGACGCGAGAAGTGCGAAGCACTGCGCAAGGCACATGTGCTTGTCGTAGGTTTGGGCGGCGTGGGCGCCTATGCCGCAGAGATGATTGCCCGTGCAGGTGTGGGACGCCTGACGATAGCCGACGCAGATACGGTGGGCGAAAGCAATATCAACCGGCAACTCATTGCACTTCACTCTACAATAGGTCGTTCCAAGGCAGAACTTATGGCCGAGCGGCTGCGGGATATAAATCCGGATATCGAACTGACGGTTATTGCCAAATATATCAAGGATGAAGAGACTGACCTGCTGCTCGATGCGGCACACTACGACTATGCTGTGGATGCAATAGACACTCTTTCACCCAAATTGGCCTTTATATTGGGTTGTCTGCAACGCAACATCCCCATTGTAAGTTCTATGGGTGCCGGAGCCAAAACCGACCCGACAAAGTTGGAGATTGCCGACATATCCAAGACGCACCATTGTCCGCTGGCACATATGCTTCGCAAACGCCTTCACAAGGTCGGTGTACGCAAGGGATTCCGTGCCGTATTCTCACCGGAACCGATACGCGAAGGGGCTGTTGTCGAGTGCGAGGAGCGCAACAAGAAGTCGAATACAGGAACAATATCCTACATACCCGCCATGTTCGGCATAGGATGCGCATCGGTCGTGATAAGAGATATTATTAACGAACTGTAATGTCTATAACTTCAAATATAACCCCATCACAACATTATGAAGAGTGTATTTTTAGATAAGTATTCGATTTGCGGGCGCGACACATCGGCAATAGCGGCGCTGTGCGACCATTATACCGAGTATGACTACACGCTGCCGGCGGAGGTAATCGAGAGGTGCAAAGATGCGGATATAGTCATCACGAACAAGGTCTATATAGGTGCAGAGACGATGGATGCACTGCCGTCGCTAAAACTCATCTGCATAGCGGCCACAGGTATGAACAACGTAGACCTCGAGGCGGCAGCCCAACGCGGCATAGAGGTGCGGAATGCGGTCGGTTACTCGACCTATTCGGTCGCGGAGACAACACTATGCTGCGCGCTGGCCCTGTTTCGCGAGGTGGTCTATTATGACAACTATTTCAAGAGCGGAGCCTATTCGGCCTCGGGGCGTATGTTCAATTTCGACCGTCCGACGGCACAAATCAGAGGTAAGAACTGGGGTATCATCGGTATGGGAAACATCGGGCGCGAAGTGGCACGTCTCGCAACAGCATTCGGATGCGACGTCCGCTACTTCCCGACCTCGGGCGTAATCCGCGAAGAGGACTACCCTGCCGACGAACTCGACAGGCTGCTGGCATGGGCCGACATCGTATCGGTACACTGCCCGCTGAATGCACATACCAAGGGACTTATCGGCTGCCGTGAGTTGCGTATGATGAAGCCATCATCCGTATTGATAAATGTCGCACGCGGCGGCATAGTGGATGAGGCGGCATTGGCCGAGGCGCTCGACGGCAGTATTATACGCGGAGCCGCTCTCGACGTCTTCACAAGCGAACCGCTCGACCCTCAATCGCCGCTGCTCCATCTCAAAGAGCCGCACTCACTCCTCGCCTCGCCGCATAATGCATGGTCGACAGTCGAAGCGATAGACAGGCTCGTGGAGTGCATCAAAAACAATATCGACGAGTTTATTAAACGACAGTAGAGCCATAAAAATCAAACGCCCCGACTTAATATTGTCGGGGCGTTTGATTATCGTATCGCAGCGCTACATCCGCTGTGTCGCAACACTGTTGTAGACCTCGGTTATACGGTTGCACATCTCCTCCCACGAGAAGCGTCTGCGCTCCTCCTGCATATTACGGCGAAACACGTCAAGATTGTCGCCCTCGCAAATGCGCTCCACCGCCGCAGCAACAGCCTTCGCCGAAGGCTCGACGACATATCCGACCCTCCCGTCAGGGACTATCTCCGCAAGACCTCCGACATCGGTTACAATCATCGGTACACCGAAATTATACGCCACTTGCGTTACGCCGCTCTGCGTGGCGCTCCTGTATGGCAAAACCACAGCGTCGGCAACCGAAAACCAGTATTTAACCTCCTCGTCGGCAACGAACGAGTCATAAAGCACCACCCTGTCTCCGAGCGCCTCGACAGCGGGCATATACTTCTCGCGCGATGTATAGAACTCGCCGGCAACAAGCAGTACAAGTTCTTTGTCATCTGTCAATTTCCAGGCATCGAGCAGAATATCGAGTCCCTTATAGTCGCGGATAAGTCCGAAAAAGAGCATATAGCGTTTCGCAGCGTCAAGACCCAGATGCCGGCACGCCTCGGAACGCTCAACCCTCTCTCCCAGATTCTCAAACATAGGATGCGGCGAAAAGAGTGCCGGCGCCGACGTATATCGCCGCAACTCGCCGCGTACCTGGTCCGACATATATACGAAACCGTCCACAGCCTTAAGAAAATAGCGGTTGAATACCCTGTCTGTAATATGGGGTTCGTGAGGCTCCACGTTGTCTATCTGACAAATGACTTTCGTATGACCGTTTCCACGCGCTATACGTGCTATCGTACCGAAACATGGAGCCATAAACGGCGTCCAGTATTTCAATAAAATAAAATCGGGACACTCGCGACGCAAGTGCAACCCGATTTTAATCCAGTTAAACGGATTTACCGTATTTACGCAACGCTCGATGCGGATGTCGGCAGGAGCAGGCGTATCGACCGTCTGGTTCTTTCCCGGGAAGAGCAACGACGGGTACTGGAGAGTAAAGGTTTTGATTGATACATCATCACCGCGACGCGCAAAGACACGCGCCATAGTCTCCATAATCGCCGCCAGACCGCCCCGATAGGGATGAGCCGGACCCAATACGCATATTTTCATCCACTACTTCAGTTTCGAATACTCATCAATACCGCTCTCAAGGAACTGCACAAAGCCGTTTACATCCAAATCGTATGCCCTGGCGGGAACGAGTTGTGTGCCGTCGGGCGAGAGAAGGACATAGTTGGGCTGTGCATTCACATTGAAGAGAGTGCGGGTTATATATGAGTTTTTCTGTCCAAGCGACTTGTAAACCTTTCCGTCATCATCGGTAAGCCACTCGCTCTCGGGCAGTTTGGTCTTGTCGTCGCAATACAGAGCAACTATCACATAGTCATTGCGGAGTATCTCAAGCACTGCGGGGTCGCTCCATACACGAGCCTCCATCTCACGGCAGTTCACGCAGCCGTGTCCGGTAACATCGACGAATATCGGTTTGCCGCTCTTCGCTGCCGCATCTTTAGCCTCCTCAAGGTCGAAATATCCTGACAGTCCGTGAGGCAGGTGGAGAAAATCGCCGTACTTGGCCTTTACGACTTCGCCTGACGTATCAGCCGACTTTCCGACAACGAAATCCTGAGTTTGTATCGGAGGCAGATAACCCGAGAGTGCCTTCAGCGGCGCGCCCCACATTCCGGGAATCATATAGACCACGAATGCAAAGACGCCGATTGCGAGCGTAAGGCGCGTAACGGAGATATACTCCAATTTGCTATCGTGGGCGAAACGCAACTTGCCAAGCAGGTACAATCCCATAAGAGAGAAGCATACTATCCATATAGCGAGGTATACCTCTCTGTCAAGCAGCCCCCAGTGATAGGTCTGGTCGGCCACGCTAAGGAACTTGAATCCCAGGGCGACCTCTATAAAACCGAGTACGACCTTAACCGAGTTGAGCCAGCCGCCGCTCTTGGGAAGATTCTTCAGCAGCGAGGGGAAGAGCGCAAATACCGTAAAGGGAAGTGCAAATGCCAGCGAAAAGGCAAGCATCGTTACAATAGGCTGAAGGAACTCTCCCGAGGTCGATTTGATAAGGACAGAACCAACGATGGGACCCGTGCAGGAGAACGACACCAGCACAAGCGTAAGAGCCATAAAGAATATGCCTATAATACCGCCCTTGTCGGAGTTGCGGTCGCTCTTGTTGACAAGTGCGCTCGGAAGCGTAATCTCGAAGGCACCGAAGAATGATGCCGCAAAGACCATAAATACCACAAAGAATATGATATTCGGAATCCAGTGTGTAGCAAGCCAGTTGAAGATATCGGCCGTAACCGTTTCACCGCCCGCAAAACGGGTAATAAGTATTATCACAGCGATAGGAAGCGTATAGAGCAGCACTATAAAAATGCCGTACATCAACGCTTTCATACGACCGCCGGCCTTGCTGCCGCTGCCCTTGAGGAAGAATGAAACGGTCATAGGCACCATAGGGAAGACGCAAGGTGTAAGCAGTGCGGCAAAACCCCACAAAATAGCCTCGAGGATAATACCCCAATCTATAAGTCTTGATTTCGGGCCTGCCGTAATCTCGAATTCGAAGACCTCCGGACGGCAGCTGTTCTCATCGCACGAGGTCAGAAAGACTTCGCCGCTGATATTTGCACCGGCACCGTTAAGCGCAACATTCTGAACCAAGGTAACATGGTCGAAATATACATTCAGCGTATCGCCGAACTCATCCTCGAATGTCGAAAGCTCGGATTTTGAATAGAGTTCGCCAACCAACGTATAGGCATCGCTCTCGTTGAATATTATCTCTGTCGGTGAGAAATCATCTTTCACATCGTAGGTGTGATAACCCTTCGCAATCTCTCCGTCAAAGACGATTTCGTAATTGTTGTCTCCAAGCGGATTGGCCGTTACCGTCCACTTTACGGTCGGGTCTTGCGCCGATGCGCCGAAGACTGTCATAACAGCCGCAACAAAGGCTGCCGCGCACTTAAAAAGTTTCATATCTTCAATATTAGGTTTTAGTTACAACAGAGACCGAAACCCCAAAATCATATTTTCCGACACAAAGATATATAAAATAAATCAATCACCGTACTGATGCATATATATATTTGGATTACCCAAACGCTTTTTTCGGCCGATTGAGTTACAGGCCGGTTGAGATATCGCATTTTAATATTTTAATATTAATTTTGCAGATGCAAACAGCAAAAACAGCAAAACGCATCACAGCATGAAGACAGGAAACTCATACGATATGCGCGTGGAGCCGCAGGAGGTGGATTTTACTCTGCGGTGCAAGACGGCCGCAATGTGCAACAATATCCTCAACATAGCCGGTACGGATGCCCAGCGCAACGGATTCGGGGTAGACACTCTTATGCGCAACAACTGCTCATGGGTACTGTCGAGATTTGCCGTCGAGTTCGACTCGCTGCCTATGCAGTTTACAACATTCTCTATACGCACATGGGTAAACTATGACGGCCGGCTGCTGTCGACACGCAACTTCGAACTCACCGACGCAGAGGGCAATGTCTTCGGACGCTCCGTATCGCAGTGGGCAATGATAAACTTCGAGACACGCCGCCCCACAGACCTCAATGAACTGGCTGAGTGTTATACCTCAATCCTCTCCGACGAAGAGCCGCCATGCGAGCGCCCGCGCAAACTCTTTCCAATAGAGCCGTCGCAGACTATGGAACACAGGATTGTTTACAGCGACATCGACTTCAACCGGCACGTCAATACGCTGCGCTATATAGATATGATGACAGATATGCTCCCAATAGAGTTCTTTGCCCACCCTCGTCCGATACGCCTCGACTTCCATTTCGTCAAAGAGGCACGATACGGGCAGTCTCTTGTTGTCGGCATGGCACTGCAGGAGAACGGCGCTCTCTTCGAGATAAAGTCCGACGACGGCGCCGCCGTATGCCGCGCTTCGTTTCAGTGGCGGTAGAAACTGTCTTTCCGAGTTTTTTGGTATCGCTTTTGCTCTTGGCTGGGCAGAACAAAATCATTTGCCATTATGGAACAGCAGGAGAAAAAGTATGCCAAGAGCATTGACAGGCTTAACGAAGCCGTGCGTATGGAGATTGCATCTACATTGCAGTACATGTATTTTCACGTCCATTTCGAAGACGCCGGTTACGAATACTTGGCAAAACTCATGAAACAGACCTCGATATCGGAGATGCGCCACATCGAGGAACTCTCGGAGCGCATCATGTACCTCGAAGGAGATGTGGATATGAATCCGCTTGAGAAAACGGTCTCAATCACAAACGTATCCGAAGCCCTTACCTTTGCAATGAATATCGAGCAGAGTACAATAGACAAATACAATGAGTGGTCGCGTCTGTGTTCGGCCGAAGACGACGCCGTTACCCACCGCATATTCCAGAATCTCGCCGAGCAGGAAGAGGAGCATCTGGATATATTCCGCACCGAGTTGCAAAACATGAAGGATTACGGCGAACAGAACTATCTCGCTCTGCAATCCATAGCGCACAGCAAGTCCATAGTCAGTTCGCACGACGGACATCACTCTCACAAAGACAAAGAGTAAGCAAGACAACCGTACAAAGAGCGGCGGCACATATACAGGTGCCGCCGCTCTTTGTACGTTCTGCGACAAACTATATTTTTCGGAACGAAATTTGCCATAAAAGGGCGTGTGGCGTAGAGGAGACAACCTGTCGCCGCATTAAATAAAAACTAAAGTTATAGCACTATGGAAGAGAAAAACTATTCACAGAAACAGAGTGATTGGGGGCATAACAGCCACGACAACCACGACAACAACCACGACAGGAACTATTCGTCGTCGTCAGAGTCAAAGCCTTGCGGATGCGGCTCGTCCACTTCAAGTTGCAGCACAGGAAGCAAGAACTACAATCAGAGAAACACCTCGGATGACAAACTTTCGCAACTCAAAGACAAGGTCGAGGATAAAGCCAGCGAGTTCAGCGACCGCTTCCGCGAAAAGACCGGTGAGATTAAAGACCGCGTCAGCGAAAAGGCCAGCGAGATAAAAGACAAGGCCAAAGAGAAAATCGGCGATATGGCCGACAAAGTAAAGGACAAGGTATCGAAATAGCCATCCCGGACCTATATTAAGAAGAAGATAGCAGGTTAAATACCCGCTATCTTCTTTATTTCATTCAGTGCATTGAGTGCATCGATAGGCGTTAGCGAATTGATATCCAATCCCTTTATCCGGTCGCGAATCTGTATCAGAACCGGGTCGTCGAGTTGGAACATCGAGAGTTGATACGACGGCGCAGACTCCCCTGCCGCCTCGCGAACCGAGACGCATTTCGCCGTGCGCGACGACTTCGGGCTGCTGCCCGGAACTATCTCGCCCGCGCCGTAGACAGTCTCCAAATTTTTCAATATCTCGCCGGCACGAGAGACTACACTCTGCGGCATACCGGCCATACGCGCGACATGTATACCGAAAGAGTGTTCCGTACCGCCACGTTTCAATTTGCGCAAAAAGACTATCGTATTGCCGACCTCGCGAACAGAGACGTGGTAGTTCTTAACCCTCGGGCATATCTGCTCCATCTCGTTCAGTTCATGGTAGTGCGTGGCAAAGAGCGTTTTGGCGTGTGCCGTCGGATTGTTGTGCAGATACTCGACCATAGCCCACGCGATGGATATGCCGTCGTATGTACTCGTGCCGCGTCCTATCTCGTCGAGAAGCACTATGCTGCGGTCTGATATATTGTTCAGAATCGAAGCGGATTCAAGCATCTCGACCATAAAGGTGGATTCACCCTGAGAGATATTGTCCGAAGCGCCTACACGTGTGAATATTTTGTCTACAAGTCCTATATGCGCCGACTCTGCCGGAACGAAGGAACCCATCTGCGCCATAAGCACTATAAGTGCCGTCTGACGCAGCAGAGCCGACTTGCCGGACATATTGGGACCGGTAATCATCATTATCTGCTGCGACTCATCGTCAAGCAGCACATCGTTGGGTATATACTCCTCGCCTGCCGGCATAAGCGTCTCTATCACAGGATGGCGGCCGCCGCGAATATCTATGCGTCTGCCGTCGTCAAGCACAGGACGCACATATCCCCTCTCACGAGCCATAACGGAGAAAGAGTGGAGGCAGTCCACAGCAGCCACGACATGGGCATTGCTCTGCAACTCGCGCAGATAGCGCGAAACGTAGGCGACAATATCATTAAATATGCGCTGCTCGATTTCGATTATGCGTCCCTCGGCACCGAGTATCTTCTCCTCGTACTCCTTCAGTTCGGTCGTTATATAACGCTCGGCACCCGTAAGGGTCTGTTTGCGCACCCACTCCTCCGGAACCTTGTCTTTGTGCGTATTGCGCACCTCGATATAGTATCCGAAGACATTGTTGTAACCTATCTTCAGAGACGGGATGCCCGTAGCCTCGCTCTCGCGCTGCTGAATCATATTAAGCACATCCTTGCCGTGAGTCGCAATCCTGCGCAGGTCGTCAAGTTCGGCATCCACGCCGTCGGCAATAATGCCGCCGCGCTGTATCTGGTTGGTCTGCGGGTCGGGATAGATATCGTTCTCAAGGCGCTTGCGCATATCCTCAAGGATATCTATACGTCCGGCAAGAGAGTGCAGCACATCGCTGTCAGTCGATTCGAGGAGCGATTTGAGCATCTCGAGCGACGCGAGCGATGTTTTGAGTTGCAACAGTTCACGCGGAAGAACACGCTGAGCCGCTACACGCGACACAATACGCTCGATATCGCCTATACACGACACCGCCTCGGCTACCGCTGACGCGAAATCGGCATCGCCCACGAAATACTCCACGACATCCAGACGCTTGTTGATACGCGCGGCATCCACCAGCGGCATGGCAATCCAGCGGCGAAGTTGACGACCGCCCATAGGCGACAAGGTGCGGTCTATAATATCGCAGAAACTGCCCTTATCTCCATTCGACGAGAAGAGTTCGAGGTTGCGTATCGTGAAACGGTCTATCCATACATAGTCATCACGGTCGATACGCGATATGGAGGCGATATGCGAGACTTCACGATGTTCGGTAAAGTCGAGATAGTAGAGAATGGCTCCGGCAGCCGAAATACCCTCATTCATACTCTCGATACCGAAACCCTTGAGGTTGGCGGTACCGAACTGACGGCACAACTTTTCGCGGTTCACATCGTGAGAGAAGACCCATTCATCGAGGCGGTAGGTATAGAGTCTGGTTCCGAATACCGCACGGAAACGCTCCTCGAAGCCACGCTGATAAAGAACCTCCTTCGGCGCCAAATTGGATATAAGTTTATCTATATAACTGTCCTCGCCTTCGGCCACATAAAACTCGCCTGTGGAGAGGTCGAGAAAGGCTATGCCCGTTGTCGTCCTGCCAAAATAGACGGAGGCGAGGTAGTTATTCTCCTTGGTCGAGAGAATGGCATTCTCGCTGATAGCCACGCCCGGCGTAACAAGTTCTATAACGCCTCGCTTGACCAACCCCTTGACTGTCTTCGGGTCTTCAAGTTGTTCGCATACGGCAACTCGCTCGCCGGCACGCACCAACTTGGGCATATATGTATCGATGGCATGGAACGGAAAACCTGCCATCTCCACATATGCGGCAGAACCATTGGCACGACGGGTTAGCGTTATGCCCAAAATGGAACTCGCCTTGACGGCATCCTCTCCGTAGGTCTCGTAGAAATCTCCGACGCGAAACAGGAGTATCGCATCTGAATGCACGGCCTTGATTGAGTAATACTGCTTCATCAAGGGGGTCTCTACTATCTTCTTTTCTGCCACTGCAACAATAGTTTATTTAATACATACGACCGGCACACCGCACGACACGCTTCGGGAGACAGAGCATTTCCAATGCTGTCGTTTACTGTTCTGCAAAGATACGAACAATTTGACATTTCGCCGCAAATACCGCTAAAAAAATCTGTCGTCAAAGTTCACGAGATAGAGTTTCTCCGTTGCTCGCGTAAGGGCCGTATAGAGCCACCGCAACATATCGCGGCTCATCGGCTCATCTCCGAAAAGACATCTGTCTACAAACACGGCGCTCCACTGTCCGCCCTGCGCCTTGTGGCAGGTTACGGCATAGGAGAACTTGACCTGAAGCGCGTTGTAATGGGGATTTTCACGTATCTCGCGAAATCGTTTTATACGGCTTTTGACATCTTCGTAATCCTTCTCCACCTCGCTGAAAAGGCGTTCGCGCTCCTCGCGGGTGAGCGACGGGGATTCGGATGCAATGGTATCGAGCAGTATTTTACACTCCATCTCCATATCATCATAGTCGCCGAAAGAGAGGACCGCATTGGCAAAGCGGAAACCGTACAACTCCTCAAAGCGCCGCAGACGTTTCAGGCGGGCGATATCGCCGTTTGCGACGAAGTGCATAGGGCAATCCTCCATACGCTCGGTATAATAGTAGTTGTTTTTTACAACCATAAGCATATCGCCGCTCTCTATCTCCTCCTCGGCACACAGCACATTGCGGCGTATACCCTCATTATAGCGGTTGGCGCGCTTGTTGGAGCGCGTAATGACTATCGTCTCGTCGCGACCGTAGCGGTCGTAGCACTCCTGCAGTTTTTCAAGAAAATCGCCGCCGGAGATACGCTCCACATCGGGATAGTTCATATCGAAGTGAGGTATATCCTCAATGCCGTTCTCAAGCATACAGCGCACAAGCGTTGCATTGAAAAGGATACCGGAAGATGCGGACTGACGCACGACATCATCCATCGACGCATAGACAATATCACCGTACTGCTGCATTACTGACGGTTCGAGCGCAGGGCTGTAATCCGCGCCCACAGGCGGCAACTGGGCATTGTCGCCCACAAGTATCAGACGGCATTCGCGACCGCTGCGGACATACTTTACAAGGTCGTCGAGCAGGGAGCCGCTACCGAAATGAGCATCCTCGGATGATGAGTTTTCAGAGAGCATCGAGGCCTCATCCACAATAAATACCGCTCCGCGCTCACGGTTTATATCGAGCGAAAAACTCGATTCATAAGAGGCTGAAGTGCGCTCGCGGTAGATGCGTTTGTGGATTGTCAGCGCCTTTTCGCCCGAATAACGCGCAAGAACCTTGGCGGCTCGTCCCGTAGGGGCCAGAAGCACAGGCTTTATACCCGACTCTTTCAACGCTCCCACAAGTGCCGATACAAGGGTCGTTTTACCCGTTCCGGCATAGCCGTTCAGGATAAATATTTTATTAAAATCTTCGCCCGCAACAAACTCCGAGAGCATTTCGATGATTTTTTTTTGACTTGGAGTTGCTTTGAATAAGATTTTTGCATAAATTTGTAACGTGAAATTCGTATTAACCATATTGGCATCGTAAATTTTTGACAAAATTAATAACAAATACCAAAATGAAACAAAAACCTATCATAATCTGTCTCCAAATTGTTTTGGCGCTCGCTATTTGCGGACTGGGATACGTAGTATACAGACAGATTGCAGCTCCTATCGAGTTCCAGCATGAACTGAATAACCGCAGAAAGGCCGTTATCACGCGTCTGAAGAGCATCCGCACGGCTGAACAGTTGTTCAAGATGAACAACAACCGTTTTACGGCCGACTGGGACACGCTCACCAACTTCGCCCTCTACGACTCAATCGTGATGGAACGCAAAAAGTACGATGAGGACGACTCCGTACAAATGGCCAAACTCGCCAAAACCAAGGAGAAGAACATCGAGTATTTCAAAGTTGCGGTCAAGGACTCGCTCCATATCTCCGATGACGACATCAAAAATATGAGGTATATTCCTTTCACGGACGACACAGAGGTATTCTCGCTCAATGCCGGCACCCTCACAACCGAGTCGAAGGTCGTCGTACCCGTCGTGGAGTGCAGCGCACTTTACATCAAGTTCCTCGACACTGTGAAATACCGTCAGGATATAGTAAACTTCCTCGACGAGGAGAAACAATTCAACAGAGAGCCGTTCATCAAGTTCGGTTCTATGGAGACTGCAAACAATGAAGCAGGAAACTGGGAAGATTAGCGTGCCGCAAACACGCAAGAGATTGTCCATCTGTCTTAAAGCGGGTGGGCATTCTTTTTCGCCCGAACTTTTGCCTCGAACGGCATTTGAAGAGGACAACGAGGTTGTGTTCACCGTAATTACGCACAAATGCACGCTCGTACCGACTGAGGCCTTTGAGCCGTCGCTTGCCGAGAAGTATCTCGCAGTTGCAGGTCTTGCGTGCAGCAGCCACGAAAAGGCTGTCTGGGAAACGCAAAATGGTATAACGGCCGTTATAGCCATCGACCGACAGTGCGCGGAGTATATAGAGACTACCTTCGGCGGGAGAGCCTCCTACGACACCCCGCTGTTGACGGATTATGCAACCGATGAGCGTCTGCTGCATATCTGCACCGAGAATGGCACGGCATATCTTAAATTCTATGACGGAGGTCGTATGCTGATGGCCGAGGCTGTACCTGCAAGCAGCGAGGAGGAGGTATTATATTATACGGCAAAGGCAGCGGAGAGGCTCGGAAAGCAACATTTCGCCATAAGCGTAAGCGGTCCCCAGGCAAAGATGACAGCCAAACTGCTGCGCAAACACTTCAACGATGTGCAATGCGAATAATAAGCGGTAAATATCGCGGCCGCAGCATCGACCCGCCGCGCAATCTCAAGGCACGCCCCACAACGGACTTTGCCAAAGAGAACCTGTTCAACGTACTCAACAACATAGCAGACTATGAGGAGTGCGACGTCCTCGACCTTTTTTCGGGTACCGGTTCCATATCATACGAGTTTGCATCGCGCGGCGCCCGCAGCGTTACATCGGTAGAGGTAAACAGCGTACACCATAATTATATTAAGGAGACGGCGCGCAAACTGGGATGCGAGAACTTCTATGCCGTACACGCCAACGCATTTCTCTATCTGAAGAGTACCGCCAAGCAGTTCGACATTATTTTTGCCGATGCGCCATACGATTTGGAGGGGTCGGAGCAGGTTATAGAGTTGGTTTTAGGACGCGGACTGCTGCGCGACGGTGGAATAATGATATTCGAACACTCTTCAAAACACGATTTTTCTTCACACCCCAACTATTGGCAATCAAGAAGTTACGGCAGCGTTAATTTTTCATTCTTCAAAAAGTGATTTTTTTATTTGGAGATTGAATAATTTATATTACCTTTGCAGTCGCAATGAGCAAACGGTGCGTTAG
>JAFLRT010000120.1:0-437 GCA_022511295.1 Alistipes sp.
AGCAATGAGGTGCTGCTTTTGCCGTCATGCCAGCGGCACTCTCCCCAATGAGTGGATAGAGATTGCCTCTGTTTTCACTTTGAGGTCATTATCTCCAGCACGCAGCGGTCGGTCTCGTCCATTGCATCCTTTCCGATGCGTGTGAGGTTGTGGATAGAACGGTCTACATCGTCGTCGATAACCCCCTCTACAGAAGACACGCAGTTGTTCTGCACTGCAAGCATCGCTGACAGGACGGCGGTGCTGACACCCGACGCCAACTTCAAGGCGCACGATGGCTTTGCGCCGTCGCATATCATACCCGTAAGGTTGGCAATCATATTTTTCACGGCGTATGTTATCTGGCTGTAATCGCCACCCATCAGATAGGTTATTCCGCAGGCGGAACCAGTCGACGCGACGACACATCCGCACAGGGCAGAGAGTTTGCCGAGCGA
>JAFLRT010000120.1:447-750 GCA_022511295.1 Alistipes sp.
TGATGTAGATGGCTGTCAAATGGCTGAGCATCAGCGCACGGGTAAGTTCCTCGTCCGTATTGTGGTTCTCCTCAGCGAATTTTACTACTGGAAGCGTGGCGCAGATGCCCTGATTGCCGCTGCCCGAGTTGGACATGACTGGTATCATCGCACCTGCCATGCGAGCATCGCACGCACAGGCTGTGGAAGATATGATGTGAGAGAAAATCGTGTCGCCAAAGATGCCTTTGCCCAATGGGCGAGTGAGGGTCTTGCCGAGCAAATGGCCGTAGTTGCCTTTGAGAGACTCTTCCGCAGCCTTCT
>JAFLRT010000121.1 GCA_022511295.1 Alistipes sp.
CCAAGGGCAACCGGGACCCGTACAAAGCGGCATCCAACCTCAATATCAGCCAGAGCGACCCGATGCTGATCATGTCTGCCGCCGAGTCGTACTTCCTGAAGGCCGAGTGTGCCGTTCGCGGCTGGAACATGGGCAATTCTGCCCAGAACCTCTACGAGCAGGGCATCAAGGTGTCGATGCAGGAGCACGGCGTCGAAATCGGTAACTACCTCGAGGGCACGACCGCTCCTGCCAGTTATTCCGACAACATCGGCAGCAACAGTCAGTCGAACCCGAGTTCAATCACAGTGAAGTGGAACGAGGGAGACTCGAACGACCAGAAATACGAGCGCATTTTGGTACAGAAGTGGCTGGCCAACTTCCCCAACGGTTGGGAGACGTGGACCGACCGCCGCCGCACGGGTTATCCCCGGTTCTTCCGTCCTGTTACGACCATGGGGTCTTCGGCAGGCCTGAACGACATCATGCGCCGCCTCCCCTATCCCGAGTCGGAGTATCTGACCAACTCCGAGAATGTTGCGGCAGCCGTTCAGATGATAGGCGGCAGCGACTCCTACGGCACGAAACTGTGGTGGGTAACCCAGTAAAGACAACCAACTGACAAAAAAACAAAGAAACAATGAAACATATGAATATAAAAATGTTCTTTTCGGGATTGCTGGTGTTTGCGGCGGTTGCGATATCGTGTTCGGATTGGACCGAACCGCAGGCGCTGGGCAGTGACGGCACCCCCGGCACCGAGGGC
>JAFLRT010000122.1 GCA_022511295.1 Alistipes sp.
AAGAGGCGGACATCTTGGAGGAGAAACTGCAACAACAGATAGGTGGATATGAGGCGATGTATGCCCTGTGGGGAGAGTTCGACACATCGCTCGTCAGTCTGAAAGATGTACAACTCGATGTGAAGAAGATTGCAGGTGTTCGTGTGCCGATTCTTCGCAATATCGAGTTGGAAGTCAAGCCTTTCGGATTGTTTTCCGCTCCGAAGTGGTACTTTGACGGTATCAATCTGTTGCAGGGACTCGCTAAGACTGCCGTAGAACGTGAGTTTGTTCTTGCAAAACTTGCTCTGCTTGACCACGCACGGAAGAAGACTACTCAGAAGGTAAACCTTTTTGAGAAGGTGCAGATACCGGGGTTCCAAGAGGCCGTGCGTAAGATAAAGCGATTTATGGAGGATGAGGAGAACCTCTCCAAGTCTTCGCAAAAGATTCTTAAGTCTCTGCAAGAGGCACAGGCAAGAAAGGAGGCGGATGCTGTATGATACAGAAAATGAAGAAACTAACATTCCTTGTGTATCATAAGGAATATGACCAGTTCCTCACAGAACTTCAGAAACTTGGTGTGGTTCACATACAGCCGTCTGACGACCAAACAGAGGCGATGCCAAGCGAAGTGAGCGACCTCCAAAGCCAACTTCAGCATGTTGCAGAGGTGAAGCAGTCTTTCACAGAGTTGCTGATGCGTGAGCCTGATACTATCCAACTCGGCAATGAGTTAGGAGCAGAGCAATATGTGAAGAAAGAG
>JAFLRT010000123.1 GCA_022511295.1 Alistipes sp.
CGCAATGCCGTCGCCTGTGGCTATGACAGGGTTAGAAGTGGTGAGATAGACGGCTCCGCATCCGCCTGTACACATGACAGTGGCCTTGGCGAGATAGGTGTCTACCTTTTCCGTCTTGGGGTCGAGCACGTAGGCTCCGTAGCACTGGATGTGTGGCGAGCGACGAGTGACGCGCACGCCTAAATGATGCTGGGTGATGATTTCGACGGCAAAGTGGTTTTCCTTGATGTCGATGTTGGGATGGTTGCGCACGGCTTCCATCAGTCCGCGTTGTATCTCCGCACCCGTGTCGTCGGCATGGTGGAGGATACGAAATTCGGAGTGTCCGCCCTCGCGATGCAGGTCGAACTTTCCATCGTCTTGCTTGTCGAAGTTCACGCCCCAACGGACGAGTTCCTCTATTTGGCTGGGTGCGTTGCGCACTACTTGCTCCACCGCCTTACGGTCGGAGATATAGTCGCCAGCAATGAGCGTGTCGGCAATGTGCTTGTCGAAGGTGTCCACCTTCAGGTTGGTCACGCTGGCTATACCGCCTTGTGCGAAGGAGGTGTTCGCCTCGTCGAGCGTCGTCTTGCAAATTAAACATACCTTGCCCTTGTTGGCACGTGCCACCTTCAGGGCGTAGCTCATACCAGCCACGCCAGCACCAATCACCAGAAATTCGTATTTGTAAACCATAATTAGCAGTAAATGACGGTGCAAAGG
>JAFLRT010000124.1:0-424 GCA_022511295.1 Alistipes sp.
CGCAGAACGGCGCCATGCCGGTCCTCCCGGAAAACTATCTGAAATAATCCGCACCTCCCCAACAAACTGAGCAGACCGACTGATCTGCTCAGTTTGTTGTTTACTTCTCTTTCTGAAATTCGAAAAAGGTAGGGACAGGTATCTGTTTTTTGAAGGAAATTTGTCCCACTTTTTGTCCCGTTTTCATAAAAATGCCTCTCAGAATGTTCTGAGAGGCATTTTGCGGAGAGGACGAGATTCGAACTCGTGGTACGGAATGACCCGTACGTCGGTTTAGCAAACCGGTGGTTTCAGCCACTCACCCACCTCTCCAGTCCTTGGAAGCTGCCGAAGTATCCTGAAATTCCAAATAGGACTGCAAATATACGAATTAATTTAAATATCCAACAAATTTTTTCGCCGTTCGGGCGCAGAGCCGGTCAGA
>JAFLRT010000124.1:434-685 GCA_022511295.1 Alistipes sp.
TGCAATCCCCGACCGTCACCGGCCGGCGGCTCGTCGGACTCGACCGGAAAGAACGGCCGGCGGGAAGGAGAAAGACTCAGAACAATTCGGCATTCAGGCCGTTGGTCCGGAGTGCGGTCACGATGCGGTCGGCCTCGGTGCGGTCGTCATACGGTCCGAGAATATAGACGGTTTCTCCGTCTTCCGTCTGTTTCGCCAGATCCTTTGACGTCAACGTCCGGATGGAAAGAATGGCGCTGTCATTCAAAGAT
>JAFLRT010000125.1 GCA_022511295.1 Alistipes sp.
AACCATGTGACCGAGTTTGAGCATATAGGTAACACCTACTGTCGCTGGCTGGTCGAACTGAAGACCTGTCTCACCATTGTAAAGGTATGTACGACCATAGCGTGGCAAACCAGCCTTATCTGTCCATTCGCAAAGGTCTTCGAGGTGAGCACCGTCGAAGATTGGAGTGGCGAACTTGACACCCAGTTTCTTTCCTGCTGCACCAAGCACCGTCTCGAAAATCTGACCGATATTCATACGAGAAGGCACACCAAGTGGGTTAAGCACAATATCTACAGGTGTTCCATCTTCAAGGAATGGCATATCTTCCTGACGAACCACCTTAGAAACGATACCCTTGTTACCGTGGCGACCTGCCATCTTATCTCCTACACCAATCTTACGTTTCTTTGCAATGTAAACCTTAGCCATCTGTATGATTCCTGAAGGAAGTTCATCACCAATCGTGAGAGCAAACTTCTTGCGGTGAAGTTCCGCAGCAAGAATCTTATACTGCTTCAGATAGTTGATAACGAGTTTGTTAATCAACTCGTTAGTATGTTCATCATCTGTCCAGCCTGTCAGTTGAACTGCTGTATAGTCAATGTTACCAAGTGCACCAGCAATGAATTTAGCACCAACAGGAATGATGTCGGCACCCATATAGTCCTTCACTCCCTTAGACTGCTTGCCCTTCGTGA
>JAFLRT010000126.1 GCA_022511295.1 Alistipes sp.
CGGCGTCGATGTCGAAGAATTTTTGTTTGATGTAATTGCCGGCGTTGTAGCTCTTGATCACTTTGATGCCCGAGAGCGACTCTTCGAGCGTCGAGACCATCTCGCCGAGCCGTTTCTGGCTGGTGCGGGCGGGGTGGCGCAGCCGTTTGACGATCGTGCCGATCAGCAGGGCCACGACCGGCAGGAAGAGTACCGAGAAGATCGCCAGCTCCCACGAAATGGCGATCATCATCGCCAGGTAGCCGATGATCAGAAACGGTTCGCGGAAGGCGACTTGCAGCGTGTTGGTGATGCAGAACTGCACGACGCCGACGTCCGACGTGATCTTCGAAATGATATCGCCCTTGCGCTGGTCGCTGAAGTAGCCGACGTGCATGTCGATCACGCGGGCGAACATCGTGTCGCGCATGCGCTGGATAGTCCGGGTGCGCATCAGCTCGACCGTCCACGAGCAGAGGTAGCGGAACAGATTGCTCAGCAGGCTGGTGCAGACCGTGACGCCGGCGAGCAGGATCAGCACGTTGCGGGTGTTGAAGGTATCGAACAGGTGATAATAGGTGTAGCTGAACAGGGCCGTGAGATACTCTTTCGAGAGCTCGAACGGAGGCAGCGCCTCGACCTGCTGGCTGAGCGGCGCGCTCGCGTCGAACATCGTGTTGAGGATCGGGATGATCAGC
>JAFLRT010000127.1 GCA_022511295.1 Alistipes sp.
GTTGGGAGTGCCATATTGAAGGCGACTTCTTATTGATATGGTTTGATGAAGAAAACAATACATTGGCTTTATTCCGTCTTGGTTCTCATTCCGAATTATTCAAGAATTAGAAATATTGTTTAATTTTACACAAAAGAACAATAACTTTATTAATCTTTCTTGTTTTAGCGACAAAGTTAAACCGTCAGTTAAACCAAGAGTTGAAACAAAAAATAAGTAGTAAACTGCACGATTTTATAAGGACTGGTAGATTAGCTGGTTGTCTCTTAAAGATGAGCGAAGCGAAGCTTTTAGAGACCGAAGAGAGCAACAGCCTTCTAAGCTGTGGGTCGCGGGTTCGAATCCCGCCCGGTTCACCACCCGAAAATCATTATAAATCAGGCAGTTAACATAAGTTGATTGCCTGATTTTTGTTTAAATGGTGGTTGGAATCAGAGTTTTGGAACCAAGTTGTGTCAACCAATGTGATGGCTCTGAATTATCTTGGCAGAGACATTCATAATCCGAAATACGTTTGTCCTTCTGACCTTAAAGCTGAACATGACAGGTGGATCCGCAAGAAAGAGGCAAAGCAGGAGAAGGAACGATTGAAAATGATAAGGGAGAGATATCTGACAGACTTGAAACAACAGAAGATAGATGACAAGGCTTA
>JAFLRT010000128.1 GCA_022511295.1 Alistipes sp.
AATTCGGCAAAAGTGAGCACCAAGTAGGTGTAGATGAGCCACGACGGTGAAACGAGCATTGCTGCATCGCCCATCTCTGCCTGTTCGTCTGGTGTGGGAAGTCCCATAGAAGCGAACAGCATAACGGCAAATCCAAGTGCAGCCACAAGCATACCGTAGGCAATCTTGCGCGGTGCTTTTGGCTCCTTGCCCTTGCTTGCAAGAGCACCGAAGATGGCCATACTCACAGGTGTGAGAGCCACAACATAGAATGCGTTGAACTGCTGGAAGATAGGTGCGCTGACACCGACTGATGTGCCTTCCTCTGGAAGCATTCCTATGAGGAACGCAATGCCTGCAACGATGAGAACGCCTGCCACGATGCGGCAGATGCCTTTTGTCTGGAAGATGCCGAAGATGCCGTAAACGATGAAGATGCAAGCGAGGAGGTTGCGAACATCAAAGAGCATGGACTCTATGCCTGTGGATGATGTGGCTGTGTAGTCGCGAGCGAAGAATGTGAGGGTGAGTCCGTTCTGGTGGAATGCCATCCAGAAGAAGATGACGACGGCGAAGACGAGGCCGAGGGCTACGATGCGCTGCTTGGTTTCCTCCTTCGACAGTTCTGGCTCTGCCGTGGCGGTGGTCGCCTGGGCCTTGGCCGTT
>JAFLRT010000129.1 GCA_022511295.1 Alistipes sp.
CAGGATCAAACTCTCCATTGTAAAGTAAAAATAGATTGTTAGAGTCCTGACTATTCGATTTTCCTTTAAAGGAAATGACAGATAAATACTACATTTCTTTTCTCTCAAATATCACCAGTAAATCAAAGAACCGTGTTTGAAAAGATTCGCACTTTGGAGTGCGAAAGGACTGCAAAGATAAGTACTCTTTTTCAATCCCGCAAGTTTTTTCGCAAAAACTTTTCTCTTTCCTGAAAAATTTCGGTTTTCACCGTTCGGACCGAGGTTGGCGCAACCCGATGGGTTCATCGCTTATTCGGACCGTTTCCGAAAGTTTTCGTGACTTGGTAAGAACCTCATTTCTCAAATGCGGATGCAAAGGTAGCGACAAAATCGGAACTTGCAAACATTTTATTAATTTTTTTCAAAAAAAATGCGTTTTCGGTCGGTTTCGGGGTCGGAACGGGTTTCGGCGGGGTGTATACCTATATTATATATAGTGATTATATATTTTGTACGCTGCGGCCGCCGAGCCGGCGAAAGCCCTGCCGGAGGCGGTTCGGGTCGGCAACAGCCGCCGCAAGCCGAGCGCATCCATAATTCATCACCACAACCCGCTCTCCCAAAAAGCATCGGCCACCGCAAAAGCAAACGGCGAAG
>JAFLRT010000013.1 GCA_022511295.1 Alistipes sp.
GGACGGGAAGGCGGCCGAAATCGGAACGAGTCAGAAGACCTGCCTTGTCATTTGCAATTTTGAATCCTGCGGAGGACGGGTCAAAATTCGATACTCATCACGGTTCACACAACGACAACCGAGGTCTGTTCGAAATGTTACATCCGGCCGACGACAAGGCTCGGGATATGACATTTCGTGCTTTGCCGTCGCTCTCAAAGGATAGTGTTGCTGACAATTTTGTTTAACACTTTTATACTATGAGAAAACTTATTTACAATCCGCCGTGTCTGCGCATGACGGAGTTCGCAATCGAAAAGGGATTTGCGTTGAGCGACGGAACATGTTTCGAAGATTGGAAACAGGGTGAAGAATTTTAATTTTCGGGAGGACCATGCTATGAAAAACTTAAGACTGATGATTTTCGCAGTCGCAGCGGCTGCACTATCGGGTTGTGCAAAGGACGACGAATACCAGGCAACAGAACACTACCACCAAACGGAGATACACCTTACGGTCTCGGCCTCGACGACACGCACTACAATAAACAATGAATACAAAACTCTATGGTCGGCAGGCGACCGCATAGGTCTGTTCTACGACACTTCAGAAGTGCAGGCCGAGTGGAACGTCTACGGCAACTCATATGCAAAAAACGGAACATATCAGAACCTGCCATACGAACTCAACACAGATGCCGACGGTGCTGCCTATGGTACCTTTGCCATAACTACCATAAACACGGGCAGCACCAACGAGCATCCGGCAATGCCATACACAGGCAACTTTTATTGGCAGACCTCTGCTCAGGAGGCTACCTTCTACGCCTGCTATCCGCACGCCATATACTATAACGACTACAAAGGCAAGATATGGCGTCAGCACTCATACAAAGAGTTTCCTTTCCTGCTTCCGCAGGCGCAGGGAGGTACGCTCGATGACGTTGCGGCGCTCGACCTCTCGTGCGGCTCGGCAACGGTGGCGCGCGGCAGCGAAGCCTATGTCGAGGCTGACCTCAATTTCAGGCTGAAACATCTGCTGGCGATGCTCGAGTTCACCGTTCGCAACGACACAGGAAGCGAACTCACAGTGGAGAAACTGCGATATGAATCGTCAAGCAACATTGCGGGTCTGCTGGAGGTGAACATGACGGTTCCCGAGGTGGCGTCGGCATCGGATGCCACCATTACCGCAACCCTTGCGCAACCGGCGGTGCTGGCCGACGGCGAATCGGTAAAGATATACATTATGGCAGCACCTGCCGACTGCACCGACGGTAAGATAATACTCACGACCTCGGCAGGAAACCACACCTTTACGGGCGGCACAACATTCGAGGCGGGGAAATACTACACCAAAACTCTCTCCGTGAGCGACTCGGGCAGCCAAACGCAGAGCGTAACCATAGATTTCGAGGATGCCGAGCTGAAGAGCGTAACTTATACGGGCTACATCGCATCGGCGACATACAGCAACGTCCTCGAGGGCAAGAGTCTTGCGACTCGGGTCGATGACGAAGACAGTTGGTTCGACGGCACGATGCTCTTCGACGGCATACTCTACGAGCGTCACGGCGTGGGCATAGGCTCGATGTATAACGACGGAGAGTGGATGTACTATGGCGTGAACGACAACTGGAGCGGCATAGCGCTCTCGTCGAACTGCGACACCGAAACGAGCTCCGCCGCGAACCAGTTCAGCGTCTTCAAGAGCGACAACGGCAACAACAAGTTCGCCGTATGCTACGACGCCCCGAGCACGGGCATGGGCGGCATGGGTCTGAAATACGACACGCCCACAATCGTCTTCAAAAACAGAGCGACAGTCAAATCCATAGACTTTATGAATGCAGCATATACCATCCTTGAGATAAAGCGTTACGACCCCAAGGCTGTCTTCGTTCTGAAAATCACCGGATACAACGGCTCTTCGGCTACAGGGTCGATAAACCTCACGCTATATGACAACGGACAGATGCCCGAGGAGTGGGTTACGACCAACCTCAGTTCGCTTGGCGAGGTAGACCGTCTGACGCTTCAGATTGACACGGAGAAGACAACCTCAAAGGTTCAGAAGCCCGTGCAATGGATGCCGTTCTATTTCTGCATCGACAACATCGTCGCGGAGCCGGCACGGTAGAGACAGACACGCGGTTGCCGGCTGCCGAAACGGGATTTTTACAAAAACTTTTTGCAGCCGGCATAGCCGCTTTGTAAAATATTATTATCTTTGCACTGACAACGGTTCTCAAAAGGGCGCACGCCCACGAGATTAAAAGGGAATGCCGTGAAAATCGGCGACAGTTCCCGCTGCTGTAAGTTCCTGCCTGCAAAGGCAACACAAGATTTCGGCACTCTCTTTATGCCACTGTCCCACAGGACGGGAAGGCGGTCGAAATCGGAACGAGTCAGAAGACCTGCCTTGTCATTTGCAATTTTGAATCCTGCGGAGGACAGGACTGAATTTATGATATATAATACTACCATTATGAAAAACTATTTTTTGCTGTTTGCGGCAAGTGCTGCATCCCTATCACTCTTTTTATCCGCCTGCACCGACACCGATGACGACGGACACAAACCCGTTATCGACCCCGTTTCAGACTTCACCGAGGTCGTAACCGATTTTGAAGATGCCGTTCTCACGGATGTAACATACGAGGGCTTCAATCCCACCGTATACCACAACATACTCGATGGCAAGCACCTGGCTGCGCTTTGCGAGGATGAGGACAGTTACTTTTGGGATACGATGTTTTACGAAGGTTTGCTATACACAAGCGGCGGCACAGGCATCTGCACGATGTATAACGACGGCGAGTGGATGGGCTACGGCACCTACGACACCTGGAGCGGTTTCGTCCTCTCGTCGAACTGCGACGCGGAGAGTATGACTGTCGAAAACCAGTTCAGCGTATGGAAAGCCGACAACGGCGACAACATCTTTGCTGTCGGTTACGACTCGCCGAGCGGCGGTATGGTGTTGGGTCTCGACTACGACACCCCGACAATCCTGCTCGACAATGCAGGTGTCGTCAAGAGCATCGACTTTATGAATACCACCTACACGGCTGAGACTATCAAGTTTTACGACAAAAACGTTACCTACGTTCTCAAGGTTACCGGCTATCTCGAAGGTGAGGCGACGGGCAGTGTAAATATTACGCTGGCCGAGGGAGGCAATATCGTCAGCGACTGGCTTACGGTCGATACATCATCCTTAGGTTCGGTGGACAAGGTAACGATACAGGCCGATATGGATAAGTGCGCATCGGAGGTTCAGCGGCCCGAACAGTGGTTGCCGTTATTCTTCTGCGTGGATAACATCGTTACGCTCTTTCCCAAAGAGTAACGGCGCGATATGAGAACAGCGAGGGTCATATTGTCTGTTATATCGGCGGTTGCGGCGTGCGCCTGCAACATCGACGGCGTGATAGAGAGTCCTGTTGGCGACGATGAACTTAATCGTCGTCCCGACACTCCGTCGAGCAGCATACACGTTACAAAGGTATTCGAATACACGCCCGCACCAGGACAGTTTATCAACAACACCATTGTCGGCGGTTTCGACGGCAGCGAGACCACGCCCGAGGCGGCAGCCGCCTATGCCATACGTCGTATGAACGAGGGGGGATATGTCTCTTTGGGCGCCTTCGGAGGCTACATCATAGCAGGCTTCGACCACAGCATAGAGAATGACGGCGACTACAACATTGCCATTACAGGCAACTCTTTTGACTCCAACTCCGAGCCGGGCATAGTCTATGTCATGCGCGACGAGAACGGAAACGGGCTGCCCGACGACACGTGGTATGAACTCAAAGGTTCGGAATACGGCAAGAGCGAGACGCTGCGAGACTATTCGGTAACATACTATCGTCCCGAAGGTGATAATCAACCGGTAAGATGGAGCGATTCGCTTGGCGGCGAGGGAGAGATAGATGTCATGCGTCTGCACAGACAGGCATCGTACTACCCTGCCTGGATTGAGGAGGACTCCTACACCCTCACCGGCATACGGCTCGCAGCACGCAACTATCAAAACGAGAACGGCACATGGACCAATGCCCCTTTCGAATGGGGCTATGCCGACAACTTCAGCCCCATAGACCGGCTGACAGATGACGACAATGCCGCCGGACTGGCCTCGACAAACCACTTCAAGATAAGCGACGCCGTAGATGAAAACGGGTCGCCGGCAGGTCTTAAATTCATAGATTTCGTCAAGGTGCAGTGCGCACTCAATGCCAAGAGCGGTGCGCTTGGAGAGTGTTCGACAGAGGTGATACGCATCAGCGACTACAACCTTATTAAGCGATTATAAAGCCATATAAATGCACCTCTGCGAGGTTTCGCCGCGCCCCTGTCTAACTCTCGGGGCGCGGCGAAAATAATACGCGGCTTTTCTATCTATAAAAATTTGCTTATAAAGCGTGGATGTTGATTTTGTCCCGACTTGGCAGTTCGTCAGCCGTTCCGTCGAACAGACCTCTCCACAGATTGATTACCGGAAGGTGATTCCGCGCAGCGCGATGCACCGTATATGACGTACCTCCGTTGGAGCCGTCATACCATGCCACAAGCACCGACGAATGTTCCACAAGATAGTCATTGCGAAGATGATATGCCGCAGGTGAATAGGTCTCGGCAAGCACCCTTACCTCATCCGCAGCCGAGAGCAGACGCATATACCGCAGCCGCTCCTCGCGCGGGAAACGTCGCTCCTGACCGGCAAAAGGCACTACGCATACCAGCCTCAGACCATCAAGTTCGCTGCGCAGAGCCTGCACGCACTCACCCGCAGAAAGGTCGAACCCGACTGCCATACCCGTAAGGAACGTACGAAAGCCGCGCTCCCACAGATATCGCACAACAGAGCGCAGAGAATCATCGCATGAGCCGTCATAACTCCTGTGTCCCGTAAATGCCACTGTACTCGTTATATCGCTCTCCATAGCGCAAAGATACTCCTTTTGGCTCGAATATTGCACCTTGAGCATACGAATTTCAACTAAAAAATTACACGTATGAAACATTCAGGTATTTGTTTTCTTTCAATGCTGGGAGGAGCCATTC
Source organism: Alistipes sp. (assembly GCA_022511295.1). GTDB lineage: Bacteria > Bacteroidota > Bacteroidia > Bacteroidales > Rikenellaceae > Alistipes. Next base: position 5,055 of record JAFLRT010000013.1, read on the forward strand.
TGGGCTCGGCGCTGACTATTTTTCTCACCCCGCAGTCGGGACCCGAGATGCGACGCTCGCTGCGGGAGTTTTTTGAGAAAGAGGCCAAAAAGATGGGCTGTCATTGCGGCGAAAATAGCGACGATTAGAGTCGGACGCATCTGTAAACGCATCGACAACATTACGGATGTCATTATGAGCGAAGAGGCATACGGAAACCGGTATAAGCACAATGAGGGCCATTCGCGGTCCGGTGCCGACACCGGTAAAGGCAAGAAGGGTGCAAAGAGCGTAAAATCACTCTCATTCACGGGTATATTGTTTTTTATACTCGCCTTGGCCACCATGTTCACACTACTCATTGTTGCAGGCGTTACATGGCTCTCCGAACTGCTCGGTTCTATGCTGTGGGCATGCCTTGCGGCAGGAGGTGCCGCAGCAATCATCTCTCTTATAATATATTTGGTCTCGGTACACCGGACCATACGCACTATGAGCGAATACATTGACACCATCTATGAGACGTCAAGTATCGCAAAAGCGGGATATGAGAGAGCCAAAGAGTGGATTGACTATCTGTTTTAACGCCTCCTTCGAAAACGACAAGGCCGATACCCTGAAAGGTATCGGCCTTTATCTTTCCGACCGGCACTGCCGGCGGTGTGCTGCAAACACCGGGACTATTTGCCGAAATAGCGGTGGTAGAGACCCTCGAAGCCCTTGCCATGACGAGCCTCATCCTTGGCCATCTCGTGAACCGTATCGTGTACAGCATCGAGATTCTGCTCCTTGGCGATACGTGCCAGGTGCATCTTACCCTCGCAAGCGCCATGCTCGGCATTCATTCTCTTGTAGAGATTCGTTTTGGTATCCCATACGACTTCACCGAGAAGTTCAGCGAACTTGGCTGCATGTTCAGCCTCCTCGAATGCGTAGCGCTTGAACGCCTCGGCAACCTCAGGATAGCCCTCACGGTCCGCCTGACGGCTCATGGCAAGATACATACCCACCTCGGTACACTCACCCATAAAGTGGTCCTGAAGACCCTGACGCAACTCCTCGTTGGCACCTTTGCCGTCGCCCAATTTGTGTTCGGTAGCGAACTCTAATTTGCCGCCATCCTCAACTACCTCGACGAACTTATCTTTGCCAACCTTGCACAGAGGACACTGTTCGGGTGCCTCCGGACCTTCGTGAACGTATCCACATACGCTACAACGCCATTTCTTTGCCATAATTGTTACAGTTTTTAGAGTTTTTGTTATTGTTTTTGTTTCAACACTCTTTTTACAAAAAAGTTGCTTTCACCAATGCAAAGATAGTCAATTTTCTATTGCATACGACAACTACTGCGATATTTTTACCAACTGCTGGCGATAGGCATTCAGTATCCTCGACTTGGATATAAAACCTAAATAGCGGTTATCCTTATCCACAACAGGCAGCATCCACGTATTCTTCTGGTCGTACTTGGGCAACACGCTCTGTATCTGCTCCTTCTCGAGAATACGGTCCGGCGGCTGTATCATATACTCCACGACGGGCTTGCCCCACATCTCACGCTTGAACATATCCTCGCGGAGGTCATCGAGTTGCACCACGCCCAACAGATGTCCGAAGTTGTCTATCACAGGGAATATGTTACGATGCGCCGAGGCTATGATATGTACTATATCTCCAAGTGTCATCGACTCGCGCAGGCGTACAAAGTCGGTCTCCATCAACTCGTCGAGTTTCAGGAACACGAATACGGACTCATCCTTGTTGTGCGTTAGCAGTTCGCCGCGCAAATGCAACTGCTTGGTATATATCGAGTCGGGTTCGATATAGTAGTTCACCGCAAATGAGATGCAGGCCACAATCATCAGCGGGATGAACAGTCCGTAGCCGTTGGAGAGTTCGGCGATAAGGAATATCGAGGTAAGAGGCGCCTTCATCACACCCGCCATAACACCCGCCATACCAACAAGCGTGAACGAGACGAGCGACAACTCCCACCCGAAGCAGTAGTTGCACAGCAGAGCCGTCAAGGCACCCGTAAAGGCTCCGACAAAGAGCGAGGGGGCGAAAGTTCCGCCCACACCTCCGGCGGCATTGGTCGCCGACATGGCTATAACCTTAAAGAACATTACTGCCGCTACGTATATCAGCACCACCCACTCCACGTTGCTCCAGTTATAGAACAGCGATTTATCGAAGATGGTCTCCGTATCTCCGTGCATGAGCGACACGAATGCTTCGTAACCCTCACCATAGAGCGGCGGGAAGATAAATATCAGTACGCCGAGCAGCACTCCGCCGGCAAGCCACTTCATATATTGCGACTTCATACGGCGGAACATCCGTGCCACGACAGAATTGACCGCCGTAAAGTAACCGCCCATAAATCCGCACAGCACACCCAACAGCACAAACAGCGGTATCTGCCACAACTCGAATCCGTCGCCCTCGCCCAACGTAACGGATATAATAGGGTCGAAGCCGCGCAGCATGAGGGCGATGGTCGTCGCCGTAATGGATGATATAAGAAGCGGAATAACCGAGCCTGCCGTGATATCGAGCATAAGTATCTCCAGCACAAAGACCACACCCGTAATGGGGGCCTTGAATATGGCAGCCAGGGCTGCACCGGCACCGCAACACAGCAACAGCGTCGTCTGACGGTAGTTTAATCTCGCCAGACGGCTTATATTGGAACCTATGGCGGCACCCGTAAGCACAATAGGCGCCTCGGGACCCACCGAACCGCCGAAACCTATTGTCGTGGCTCCGCCCACAATCGAAGTCCAGCAGTTGTGCGGCGCTATATGGGAATCGCGGCGGGACATGGAGTAGAGGACGCGCGTTACGCCCTCCGAGATATTGTCGCGCACGATATACTTGACAAACAGCGATGCCAGAATGATACCTATGGCAGGGTATATCAGATAGAGCAGATTATAGTGGTCCACCGGCAGCCAGTCCACCAGGAACTGACGTATGACGTGAAGCAGTATCTCGAAGATATATGTTCCCACACCTGCGCACAGACCCACAATGACAGCCAGAATGGCCATCACCTGACGGTCGCTGAGCCTCTTTACAAGCCGCAGATAGAACCTGTATATGTTGTCTCGAAAGTGAGTGTATGCAGGTTGCATTGCTCTTTAACGGTATCAGTATCAGTATCAGTGTCTGCTTCTGTAATACTCGCTCTGCGCATCGATAAGTTCGCGGTCTTCGAAGTAGTCGATACGCATTGCATGGCGCACCTCTTTCAGCGTCTGGGCCGCAGCGGCACGCGCTCTCGCGGAGCCTCTCTCAAGCATGGCGTATACCTCGCCTATATTCTGCTCGAAGTATGCACGGCGTTCGCGTACAGGCTCCAAAATCTCGTTCAGCACCGCTATAAGCAGGCGTTTGACCTTTACATCGCCCAGACCGCCTCTGCGGTAATGCTCCTTGAGCGCATCTAACGACGGGTATTCGGGCAGATATTTTTCGAAATGCTCGGGACGGCTGAAGGCATCGAGGTATGTAAATACCGTATTGCCCTCGACCTTGCCCGGGTCTTCCACCCGCAGATGGTCGGGGTCGGTATACATCGACATAACCTTCTTTTTAACCTCCTCGGCCGTGTCCGACAGGTAGATGCAGTTGCCCAGCGACTTGCTCATCTTGGCCTTGCCGTCGGTACCCGGCAGACGCAGGCAGGCTGCATTCTCCGGAAGGAGTATCTCCGGCTCGACAAGCGTCTGACCATAAATCGAGTTGAACTTGTGAACTATCTCGCGCGTCTGCTCAATCATCGGTTGCTGGTCTTCACCCACAGGCACCGTCGTAGCCTTGAATGCCGTTATATCCGACGCCTGACTTATCGGGTAGGTATAGAATCCGACAGGAATGCCTTTACCGCGCTGCGTGGGGTCGCCTTCACTTTCGGAGGTGGAGAATCCGCGCAGTGCTATCTCGGTCTTTACCGTCGGGTTGCGCTCGAGGCGCGACACCGTTACCAAATTCATATAGTAGAACGCCAGTTCGCACAGTTCCGGCACCTGAGACTGAATGAACATCGTCGAGCGCTCGGGGTCAAGACCGCACGAGAGGTAGTCGAGTGCCACCTCGATAATATTCTGACGCACCTTCTCGGGATTGTCGGCATTGTCGGTGAGAGCCTGCGCATCGGCTATCATTATATATATGTCATCATACTCCCCCGAGTTCTGCAACTCGACACGTCTCGAGAGCGAACCTACATAGTGTCCCAGATGGAGTCTTCCTGTCGGGCGGTCGCCCGTGAGTATTATTTTCTTTCCCATAATCAGTTTTTACGCCTTAAACGGCTCTAACACGAAGCAAAAGTATGAAATTTATTGCCGACGAGAGTAAAAACAGCCGTCTTTATAGTTTTTTTTTATACATTTGCCGCAAAGATTAAGATTAGGATATATAATGACCGTCATTCAACTGGAGTATTTTCTTGCAGTAGCCAACTGCGGCAGTTTCTCGCAGGCCGCGCAGCACTGCTTTGTAACGCAGCCCTCGCTGAGTATGCAGGTGAAGGCTTTGGAGGAGGAGTTGGGGGTTGTGCTTTTAGACCGCACACGCAAGCCCGTGATACCTACCGAGGCCGGTGAAAAGGTTCTTGCACAGGTACGTATCGCTTTAGGAGAGTTCGGCGCCATACGCGAGGTCGTGGCCGATATGAAACGCGAGACCGCCGGAAAGATACGTCTGGGTATAATCCCGACCATAGGGCCTTACCTGCTGCACAAATTCATCCCCCCGTTCACGCGCCGCTACCCCAAGGTGGAACTTGAGATACGCGAAATGGTTACGTCTGACATAGTCGAGGCTCTGGCACACGACAGACTCGATGTGGCGATAGTTGCAGGAGGGACGTGCGGCGAAGGCGTTGTCGAAAGAGAACTCTTCAACGACCGTTTTTACCTTTATGTATCGCCCTCGAACCGCCTTATAGAGCGCTCCAATGTGCGTATAGAGGACATAGACCCCTCGGAGTTGATACTCCTCTCGCCCGGCAACTGTCTGCGCGACCAGATTATAGAGTTGTGTCAGGCCTCACGCGAGATGCCGAGGCACTTCGCCTTTGAGTCAGGCACGCTCGATACGCTTATGCGCATCGTCGATTGCACCGGAAGCGTTACGGTTATTCCCGAGATGGCACTCGAGTTTATACCTGCCGAGCGTTCGGGGCAGGTCAAGACCATCGCACGCGGGGCGGCATCGCGCAAAATATCGCTTGTTATGCGCCGCACATACGTCAAGCACTCCATCGTCGAGGCGCTTTACAATACAATCAAGACCATCGCTGCGCAACAGGCAGTTAAATAAAGGGCAATATCTCCGGCAGCATCCCTGCAATCGTGAGCAGCGCATACGTTTCGCTGCACAGGAGCCGTATGCCGGCAACTGTCCATCTGCACGAATCCGTATCGCCGCAGAAATACTCCAAAAAGATACTCCAAAGAGTTGCCTCAATACATAAAAACATAAAAATAACGAAAGATAGGTCAGTAATAAAATTTTACCCGAAAAATTACTATCTTTGCGAGGTTGCATATTTTGATTTTATGACAGAGATAAAAGAAAGCAGACTTATAGATACCATCGTCGAGGCGATTGCGGATAAAAAAGGTAAGAATATTGTATCTCTCGACCTGCAAGGTTTCGACGGAGCAATATGTTCTCATTTCGTTGTGTGCAATGCCGACTCAACAACACAGGTCGCGGCCATAGCCGACGGCATTGAGGAAAAAGTGCGGGAGACGTTAGGCGAAAAGCCCTGGCGCATAGAGGGACAGCAGACAGCCCTCTGGATTGCTGTGGACTATGTGGATGTAGTGGTACACATCTTCACTACCGAGTTGCGCGACTTCTACCGCCTTGAAGAGTTGTGGGCCGACGCTCCGATGAAACGCTATGAGTATGAAGAGTAATTAACAGTGTATCTTATCTTATGACAGCACAGAGTAACAAGCCTAAAAAAAGAGGCTTCAGACCAAATATAACGTGGTTCTGGATAGTTGTAATTGTTATCATCCTCGGTTCGTGGCTCTTCTCGGGCGAAGAGAATAAGCCGGTGAGAAGCAACTGGAACAAGGTCTCGGAACTTGTCAGAAACGGAGATGTCGAGCGTATCGTCATCGTAAACAAGGATGTGGCCAAGGTCTTTCTGCGCGAGGGCGCGGCAGAGTACTACCGCAATACAGACCCCGAACTGAAGTCATTGCCCGACAACGGAGAGCAGATTATTTTCACCATCGGCTCCGTAGAGTCTTTCGAAAACAGTCTTGCGGCTGTCGAGAGTGAGGCGGCGGATATGGCAGCAGCCCAAGCAGCAGCCGAAATTGCCGCACAGGAAAACGACACCCTCGCCGGTGAGCAATCCGAAGTGTCGGAGACGGATGATGAGAATACCACCGGTGGCGAGAGTGTAGACCGTACAGGTCGGGAGAGTGTCTCCAATGTATCATTAACGGCATCCGCACCCAAACAGAAGAGTATGCCCGCACGCAAAAAGGTGATTGTGGAGTACGAAAAGGAGGGTCGCGGCTGGAGCGATATACTCATAAGCATACTGCCCTGGATATTCTTTATAGGTATATGGATACTCATGTGGCGCGGTATGTCGCGCGGCGGAGGAGGCGGTGCCGGCATAATGAATGTCGGCAAGGCGCGCGCACAGGTCTACGACAAGGAGAACAGCCGCCGCATAACATTCAAGGATGTAGCCGGACTGGAAGAGGCCAAAGTCGAGATAATGGAGATTGTGGACTTTTTGAAAAAGAAGGACAAATACATCGAACTCGGAGCGAAAATCCCCAAGGGAGCGCTGCTCGTAGGTCCTCCGGGTACGGGAAAGACCCTGTTGGCAAAGGCTGTGGCAGGCGAAGCGAATGTACCATTCCTCTCGATGTCGGGTTCGGACTTCGTAGAGATGTTCGTGGGTGTGGGAGCATCGCGTGTAAGGGATTTGTTCGAGCAGGCAAAGCAGAAGGCTCCATGCATACTCTTTATAGATGAGATAGACGCCATAGGCCGCGCACGAGGCAAAAATGCCGGTTTCTCGGGCAATGACGAGCGAGAGAATACGCTCAACCAGTTGCTTACCGAGATGGACGGATTCCAGACCAATGCCGGTGTCATAGTGCTGGCGGCTACGAACCGAGCCGATATTTTGGACAAGGCGCTGATGCGTGCAGGACGTTTCGACCGTCAGATAGAGGTCGGACTGCCCGACGTCAAGGAGCGTGAGGAGATTTTCAATGTGCATCTGCGTCCGCTCAAACTCGACCCGCAGCTCGACCGCACCTTCCTGGCAAAGCAGACGCCGGGTTTCTCGGGTGCCGATATAGCCAATGTATGCAACGAAGCGGCGCTCATCGCGGCACGACACGGAAAGAAAGCCGTTTCGCGCGAGGACTTCCTTGCAGCGATAGACCGTATAATAGGCGGTCTGGAGCGTAAGAACAAAATCATCACCGATGAGGAGAAGCGCACCATAGCCTATCACGAGGCCGGACACGCTACCGTGAGTTGGATACTCGAGAATGCAAGCCCGCTTATAAAGGTAACCATCATACCGCGCGGAAAGGCGCTCGGCGCTGCGTGGTATCTGCCCGAGGAGCGTCAGATTACCACACGCGAACACCTTCTCGACGAACTTGCGGCGACGCTTGGCGGACGTGCATCGGAGGAACTGACCTTCGGACACCTATCGACAGGCGCCCTCAACGATTTGGAGCGCGTTACCAAACAGGCATACGCTATGGTAGCATTCTACGGTATGAGCGACAAGGTGGGTACGATAAGTTACTACGACTCAACGGGACAGAGCGATATGTCCTTCACCAAGCCCTACTCCGAACGCACGGCGCAGGAGATAGACGACGAGGTGAAACGCATAATCGACGAGGCCTATGCAATGGCAAAGAGTGTGCTTACGGAGCATAGCGACGGCCTGAAGGAGTTGGCCGAACTGCTGCTCGCACGCGAAGTGGTCTTCACCGAGGATGTGGAGCGCATATTCGGCAAGCGCAAAAAGGATATCCTTCGCGAGCAGAGAGAGGCCGAGGAGGCTGCAAAAAGAGAGGATGCGGGTGCAGAGGTATTGCCTGCGGCTGAGGATAACAATGAGGATAACCAAGCGGATGCAAAATGAACAGCAAGGTAAAGAATCTTCTTATACGAAGCGTTAGCGGTTTGGTGCTGGCAGGTGTGTTTGCCGGTGCGATATTGTGGTCGTACCTGACGTTCGCCCTGCTTGTAACAGTGATAGCGTTTGGCTGTCAGACAGAGTTTTACCGTCTCTGCCGCAAGGGAGGCACATCGCCACAGACGATACTCGGAATATTGTTCTCGATAGTATTGGCGGCACCGTGCCTGATGATTGCGCTTACGAGTTACAACCTGTCCGCCGTACTCAACCTCGAGGAGGTTCTGACACCATACCAGTCAACGCTCGTGCTTCTGATTCCGCTTTTAATGCTTATGGTGGCAATGATTTTCGTATGTCAGCTGTGGAGGCGGACAGGAACCCCCGCGTCGGATATAGGAACAACCCTTGCAGGTGTCGCCTATGCAATGATGCCTATGCTGTTGCTGCTCTTCCCGAGATTGCTCGACACGAATGTTACAACAGCCGGCATATGGAACGGAAAGGTTATGTTAGGATATATATTCGTAATCTGGGCCAATGATGTCTTCGCATATCTTGTAGGTTGCACCATAGGACGTCATCGTCTTTGCGAGCGGTTATCACCCAAAAAGTCGTGGGAGGGTTTCTTCGGCGGCATCGCGGGTGCCGTTCTTACCGGATGGGCCGTAAGCGTATGGGTTCACGGCAGTGTGGCTATGTGGTGCGGTCTGGCGGCCCTTACGGCCGTAACGGGTGTTGCGGGCGACCTTGTTGAGTCGATGTTCAAGCGCAGCGCGGATGTGAAGGATTCGGGCAATATACTGCCCGGACACGGCGGTATGCTCGACAGATTCGACTCGCTGCTCATATCCACACCGTTCGCATTCGTCTATCTGCTGCTATACTATCTGGCAGTTTCGATACCCGATATACTTTAACTTCCTGCAAGCCTAAACCTAAAACATCTATAATAATGAAGATTAACAAAGAGGGATACAAGATAATATTCATAACGGGACTGTTGTGTCTTGCAATGTGGGGCGTTATATATTATCTGCTCAGAAGCGAGTCCGATTCGGCTGTTATGTGGTTGAGCGGTATAGTGCTGATAATGTTCTGGTTCTTCATAGTGTCGTTCTTCCGTGAGCCGCGACGCGTGAAAATTCACGACAACGACCTTATCTTTGCGCCGTGCGACGGACGTGTGGTGGTAACCGAGAGAGTCATTGAGGATGAGTACCTGGGAGGACGCGAGATGTTGCAGATTTCCATCTTCATGTCCATCACCAATGTCCATATAAACTGGTTTCCGGTGGGCGGCACGGTGAAATATTTCAAGTATCACCCGGGACGATTCTTAGTTGCCTGGCACCCCAAGTCATCGACCGAGAACGAGCGCACGACAACCGTCGTGGAGACAGAAAATGGAGATATAGTGATGTTCCGGCAGATAGCCGGAGTGATTGCACGACGCATAGTATCTTACATGAAAGAGGGAAAACATGTAAAACAGAACGATATTTGCGGATTCATAAAATTCGGGTCTCGCATAGACCTGCTTATACCCAAGGAGAGCGAACTGCTGGTTGAGATAGGCGACCCTGTAACAGGTACGCAGACACCGCTGGCACGATTGAGAAGCAGCAACGACGAAAATTAGGCAAATGATAAACAAGGGTTGGAGATATGTGGCCGGAATAGCATTGACGGCAGTCATTCTGTTCCTGGTATGGTATTTCAGAGAGGTGGTGGCATTCATCCTCGTCTCTGCCGTGCTGGCCATAGTATTCAGACCCGTTGTGCGCCGCCTGTCGAGTTTCAGGATTGGTAAGTTCAGATTGCCGCGATGGGCATCGGCCTTTCTGACGCTGATAATGATGTGGGCCATATTCATAACGGTATGCTCGCTCTTTATCCCTATGGTTGCGGGCAAGATAAGCAAGTTGAACCCGAATAACAAGGAACATATATCGAAAAACATCGAGGAGAGTCTTCGGGAGATAGACGAACCGCTCAATAATATCAAGACCTATCTCAACAATTTCTTCCCGATGTCCGACTCCGATGTATCGTTCAGCTCCATGATATCCGAAACGATGAGCAGAGTTATAAACAGCAAGACTGTCAGTTCAGCCTTCTCGTCGGTGTTGAATATCGGTCTCGCATTCATTATATCCTTCTTCTCAATCTCGTTTATCACATTCTTCTTCATGAAGGAGGACGGATTGTTCTTCTCTATGGTTGCGGGTCTCTTTCCGGACCGCTACCATGACAACGTAATACACGCGCTTGACAAGATTACCGTGCTGTTGTCGAACTATTTCAGAGGATTGCTCGCCGAGAGCAGCATACTTATGCTGGTAATCTCGATAACGATGATGATTGTGGGCATGAAGGCCGAGGATGCATTTGTAATAGGATTGATTATGGGAATTATGAACGTCATACCCTACGCCGGACCTCTCATCGGCGGCATAATATCAGTCTTTATCGGTATCGTAACCCCCATTGAGGGCTTTACCGTCGGGCAGAAGGTACTGGTTATCATAATCGTGCTGATGACTATCAAGGGTATGGACGACTTTATCCTTCAGCCGGCACTCTACTCGAGTCGTGTAAAGGCGCATCCGCTTGAGGTCTTTTTAGTGATACTCTTGGCCGGTTCGGCATTCGGCATGCTCGGTATGCTTTTGGCCATACCGTCATATACGGTGCTGAGAGTCTTCGCCAAGGAGTTCTTCTCGGAGGTGTCGTTGGTCCGCAAACTAACTGAAAATGTCTGATTTGAACGGTTATGGTTATTAAGGGAGAGGTTATAGCCGGTCAGCAGTTAGGACGCAGAATGGGTTTCCCGACAGCCAATATCGCTGCAGAGAATATAGATATACCCAACGGAGTATACGCCTCGACGGTGGAGTTGGACGGCAAAAGGTATCGTGCCATGTCGAATATAGGAGTACGTCCCTCGGTCGATGGTCGTCAGCGTCTTCTGGAGACCTATCTCTTCGACTTTGACGGCGATTTGTACGGACGCACCATCTCCGTAAGGCTCGATAAGCGCATACGCGACGAGCGTAAATTCGGCTCGGTGGAGGAGTTGCAGGCACAACTCAAAAGCGACGCCGAGGTCATCTCATCGCTCTGACAGTAATATTCTTCACAAAAACACATCGCAAAGCGATATTCGCCCGAAGCCACACTACAGGATATATATATTCATTATGGATAACACAAACACATCGCTTGCTCCCATAGAGCAGATTTCGCTTACGCAGGAGTGGGACAAAACCTTTCCCGAGAGCGACAAGGTCGTCCACCGCAAAGTGGTCTTTGTAAACCGTTACGGCATAACGCTCGCAGCCGATATGTATACGCCCAAGGACGCAGCAGGTCGTCTTGCTGCAATAGCGGTATGCGGTCCTTTCGGTGCTGTCAAGGAGCAGTCCAGCGGTCTGTATGCACAGCATCTTGCCGTGCAGGGCTTTCTTACCATTGCATTCGACCCCTCATTCACAGGTGAATCGGCAGGTATGCCGCGACGCGTAGCCTCACCGGATATCAATACCGAGGACTTCTGTGCAGCAGTAGATTTTCTCTCCGTGCAGGATAACGTAGACCCCGAACGCATAGGTATTCTCGGCATCTGCGGCTGGGGAGGTCTTGCAATCTCGGCCGCAGCCAACGACCCGCGAATAAAGGCAACTGTGGCATCCACGATGTATGATATGTGTCGCGTAACATCCAACGGTTATTTCGATACGGCTGACACCGCAGAGGCGCGCAACGCGATGAAGCGAGACCTTGCAGCGACGCGCACCGAGGAGTACCGCACAGGACACTATACCCGCAGCGGAGGCGTCGCAGACCCGCTGCCCGACGATGCTCCGGAATTTGTAAAACGCTATCACGACTATTACAAAACACGACGCGGATTTCACCCGCGCAGCGGCAACTCCACCGACGGCTGGAACACCACCTCACCGCTGCCATTCGTAAATTTCCCACTTTTGGAGCGTGCAGGCGAGATTGAGAATGCCGTTATGGTTATGCACGGTGAGCGTGCGCACTCGTTTTACTTCGGCAAGGATGCCTTTGCAAAACTGCGCGGCGACAACAAGGAGTTTATAGTTGTACCCGACGCCGACCATACGGACCTATACGACAATCTCGAAAAGATACCCTTTGACAAGATAGTGGCTTTCTACAACAGGCATCTTGGATAAAACTGTATAAAACTCATTGGAGCAATCTGTAATTAGCAAAGAAAAATTGGTTATATTTGCCGCATGAAATCAATAGTATCCTCGTTCGATGTAGACCACCGGACACTGCGCGAGGGAATATACCTGCGTTCGACATACAAAATCAACGACACACAGTCGGTACTCTCATGGGACCTGCGTTTCTGCGCTCCGGCGGATAAAAAACCGCTCTCGGCAGGCGCCGTACACACCATAGAACATCTTATGGCTTACTGGTTGCGTCTCGACGGGCACATAGGAAGCAGTATTGTATCGTTCTGCCCTATGGGCTGCCTTACGGGTTTCTACCTCTCGACGATGAACGACATCACGGCCGAGGATATCAAAAACGCCATAGGCAAGGTGGCGCGCGAAGTCTTCCCCCTAAAATCCAAAGAGGAAATCGTCGGTATGACAGAGATTCAGTGCGGCAATCCCGCCCTGTTCGATATCGATGGCGCAAACGAGGCTATAAGCAGATATTATGATATACTCTTTAAGTAGTATCAGGCGATGAATATACTTATAGCCGCACCTACGTCGCGCGAATATCGCAACATAACAGCCGCCATAGAGCGTCTTCACGACAAACGGCACAACTACGAAACAGTATGCTGCGGTGTAGGCAAGGCCGCTGCTGCTGCAACCGTCGCCGCTGCCGTAACGCGCTCCGAGCATCCATACGACCTTATCGCCGTCATCGGTTATGCCGCAGGTACGGCCGACTTCCGTCAGGGCGATATCGTCGAGCCGTCGCAGGTGCGTTATCACGACTGCAACATCCCCGACGGATTCGTTCCCGAACTGACTGACCCCTATCCTCTCATCGGAGGCGACGGCACACAGCTCTTTACCGGCGATTCGTTCGTCGATGCATCGATAGTCAGGGATATAAAGTCGCATTTCGGCATCACGCGCGCAATCTTCGATATGGAGATAGGGGCTGTTGCCATTGCGGCATCGCTCTGCGGAGCTATTCCTGTGGCTGCCGTGAAGATGATTTCCGACGTTCCGGAGCAGGGACACACGGACCTCTCATACGAGGAGTTCGCCGATACGCACTCCGACTTCATGCCGCTGCTCGAAAGGCTTGAAAGGAGATAGGACCCTTACTTAGTATTGCAGGGTTAGGTTATTACAGAATACCGTCGCGGACAAGCAGTTCACGAACCTTTACCCAATCGACAAAAGGTCTTACAACGCCGTCGCGGAACTTAATCGGGCATCCCAAAGCGCTGTCATCTATATATATATCGGCATAGACCTTGGGCGAGGAGGTCCACTCCTTTTGCGTGGGATTGCTGTTCACACCGTATAGCGGCAGACCGTTCTTTTTGAACCAGTCGCAGGCACGCTCCAGCAACTCACCGCTGCGCATAGTGCAGAGAATAAGTTTGCAGCCGCTCTCCGCCAACTCCCTGAGGACAGGGACGGCACCCACATCAAGTCCCGTATGTGGATATTCATGCGTAACGCACGTACCGTCGAAATCGACTGCTATGCATATATTATTATTTCGATGAGCCATAATCCTATACTTCACAGTTATCCTCGGTAACCTCTTTTGCGGCGTGCAAAGAGCCTTTTAATCCTTGCCCAAAGACCGCGATTCAGATACAAGTCATCATCATCGCACTCATAGCCGTATCCGTAGCCTTTTTTGGACATAGTGGCACCATTAAGCACTATGCACATATTGGAGAGTTTCCTGCTGCGGTACAACTCTTCGACATCGGGCAACTGACGACGGTCGAAGACACCATCCCGTATGACATATATGCAAATATCGCACAAACGATTCATTATAACCGCATCGGCAACGGCCATAGCCGGAACGCTGTCGACAATGATATAGTCGTAATGCTGACGCAGATAGTCGAACAGGCGCTCCGCATTCTCCGACATAAGCATCTCGGTCGGGTTGGGAGGCTGAAGACCGGCAAGAAGCAGGTCGAGATTGTCATGCACCCCGCTCTTGCGGATAAGACTATCTTCGCTTGTCGTACCGCCCGAAAGATATGACGACACACCATCCGTATCGTGTCGATAACCGAACTTTTTGGTAAGCATACGCCTGCGCAAATCCAAATCGACAAGCAGCACCCTGCGGCCCGACATGGCAAGCGTAAGAGCAAGGTTTATCGATATATAGGTCTTACCTGCATGAGGCGTTGAAGATGCAACCTGTATCACCTGCGAGCGTCCGCCGGCGACATTCATAAAGCCTATATTTGTGCGCAGTATACGGAACGCCTCCGACGTCGCATCACGACCATTCTCATGCACCGCAACACCATCCTTGGATATTTTGCCGTCGCAGACAGGTATATCACCCAAATATGGGACACTCAGATATTTGTTTATATCCTTTCTGCCGCGAAGTCTCGTATCGAGCGACGCGCGCAGGTAGATTATCACGAAAGGTATCGCCACGCCGGCTGCAAACATCGCGAGCATCACTATCATAGGTATGGGACTTACCGGCATGGTCGAACCGAAAGCCCTGTCTACGATGGTCGCATTGCCCTCGGTAACGGTCTTGGAGAGGTCATTCTCATCGCGTTTCTGGCTCAGATAGGAGTACAACTCCTCCTTGATGCGCTGTTCGCGGTATATGGCCAGCAGCTCTTTCTCCTGCGACGGAGCCGATGATATACGGTTGTCTATACTCTTCTCGGCCTTGCGTATGCCGTCGCGCTGTATCTCGAGAGATGAGATATAGGAACCGAGAGAGGATTTTATCGCATCACGCATTGTCGCGAGGTTCGCCTCCAACTCCACCACCACAGGGTTGTTGCCTGCATCGTAGCGGTCGCGGCGAAGAATCGTGCTGTTATACTCCTCTATCTGTCTGTTGATTGTATTGCCTACATTACCGGAGAATATCGACAGGGCAGGTATTATTGAGCCGTCATTATGCGAATCGGAGAGATATTTATATATATCGCGAGCCATATTCAACTGAATATCAAGTTCCATCGCCTCGGCTCTGTATCGCATCGTCTCGTCCGATATATTCGCCGCCTCGGACTTTATATCAAACATATTGTTGCGGCGCTTGAACTCGACAATGGAGTTGTCAATGGCGCTCAACTCGGCACCGATAACATCCAGACGCTCATTGATATACTCGGCCGTAATCTCGGCGATACGCTGCTTGTCCCTCACGGCGTCGTGGTTATAGAAATATACCAGCGTATCGAGGATATTCTCGGCACGCGCGGGAACTACGTCATTTATCGACAACTCGATTATCGAGGCCTGCTTGTTGGCTACCGTAGACTGCACGGCTTCGCGATATGCGGTCGTGGCATCGTTCTCGGTTATATTACTCACGGTTATCACACGTCCGTTCCAGTCGCTGTTCATCAACTTTGTCGGCATAATCAAAACCCTGCCTACGGGGGTATTTACCGTATCTCCGGCAAACGCCTCCACTTTGCTGCGCTGCTCCTCACGACCAAGGTCCTTACCCCTGAAATTACTGATAACGACTTTATTACCGCTATCGACCGTTACATCGAACGCACATCCTGACTCTCCGTTATTGTCAATCCATACGGATTCTATCGGCGATATGCCGTAGAGGTCGCTCGTGCCAAGACCATCACGGGTAGTGTACTGCGTTGTAAGCCCCAGCGTGCGCACCACTTTGTTCATAAGCGCGCGCGACTTCAATACATAGAGTTCATTGTCCACATTGCGTCTTTGCGATGCGCCGAAGATATCGCTGAATGCCGATATATCGTTGCTGCCGCCCTTGCGGCTATCCTTTACCAATATCGTGGCCTGACGCAGATATACTTTGGGTTTGGATGCAAGATAGTAGGCACCAAGACCGACAAAGAGTACGACCGACAAAAGGAACCAGTACCATTTGTCCAGCATCATATCTATCAAATCCTGCACAGAGAAGACTCTGACAGATTCCAGTTCATTCTGACGGGAGCGCGTTGTACGCGTATTTTTATGTTCGCTGTTCATTGTCGGCAACTATTAGTTTTGGGAAAAGGCTACTATCGATATAACCAACGTGGACACGCTTACAAGCGAACCTATCAGAGAGAGCCAGAAAGTACGGTTCTGATTGATTTCCGCCGTTGCAGCCTTGTAACGGTTAGGCTTGACATAGACCACATCGTTCTGTTGCAGGTAGTAGTATGGCGATGTGAAAATATCTTTCGACCGCAAGTCGAGAAGTGTAACGACCGTTTCGCCGTTCACCTCGCGAATAACGGCCACCTCATCACGCATACCGTATATTGTAAGGTCGCCGGCCATAGCAAGCGCCTCGAGAAGCGTCATCTTATCCCTTACCACATCGTACTGACCGGGTCTGTTCACCTCACCCAAGACCGTTACCTTCATATCGGCGAACTCGACATTCACCGACGGGTCGGAGATATATCCTCCCTCAACTATCTTGGACTCTATTTCGGAGGCAATCTCGCTGCGCGTCTTGCCGGTGCAAAGCACCTCGCCTATGATTGGCATATTGAGATAGCCCTCTGCGTCTACAGTACGTGTTTGCAACGATGAGGGTCCGCTTACCGCTGACCCCGAAGGCAGACCGTTTACCGAGTTGAATGATGTTGCTGCATTGAACGGCGCCGCAAGTTCGGGGTTGCTGCTCGAAACCACGACCTTCAGACGGTCGAGGGGCTTTATGCGTATATTGCCGTCGTTTGCCATAAATATGGCTTCATCAGGGATTATATCCTGTATATATACCACCCGTTTCTGCACATTGCACGCAGAAACAAGCACTATAACCGATAACAAAAGAACAAACTTCTTCATAGACGGGAACTTTTTTCCAATTACGCAATATAAAATCATACAAAGATATAACTTTGCATCGAGTTTTCAAAAATATGGATGAAAAATCAGACGAGAGTCATCCAACCAATGTTCTTTCGGGATAATAAAAAGTGTGCTATGAAACATATCGAAACTGTTCAGCCTTGGGGCGGACGAATCCTCTACGAGATGAATATACGTCAACTGACGGCAGAAGGTACATTTGCCGCAGCCATACCGCATCTTGCCCTGCTGCATGCTATGGGTGTGGATGCCCTGTGGCTTATGCCCGTGTATCCCATAGGCGAAATATGTCGCAAAGGCTCTCTCGGTTCTTACTACTCCATACGCGACTACTGCGCCGTGAACCCCGAATTCGGAACAATGGAGGAGTTCGACCGTTTTGTCGCCGAGGCTCACGCGCTTGGAATGCAGGTACTCCTTGACTGGGTGGCGAACCACACCTCACGCGATGCGCGCTGGCTTGCAGAGAAACCATACGGATGGTATGAACGCAACAGCAGCGGCGAAGCAGCGATACCGTTCGACTGGAGCGATACCGCCAAACTCGACTACTCCAACCGCGAGGTATGGCAGGGAGAGATTGACGCTATGCTGTTCTGGCTCACGAAGCACCATATAGACGGCTTCCGCTGCGACATGGCCATGCTTATGCCGCCTGAGTTCTGGCACGAGGCCGTCTCGCAACTCAGACAGGTCAAACCCGATATCTTTATGCTTGCCGAAGCCGAGGAGAGATGGCTCTTCGACAACGGTTTCAACGCCTGCTACACCTGGAGGCTGCACCACATGATGTGCGATATAGCGCAGGGACGATGCCGCACCGATGCCCTGCGACGGTACATTTACGAAGACCGCGAGACCTACCCCGCACCTGCTCTGCGTATGACTTTCACCTCGAACCACGACGAGAACTCATGGAACGGCAGCGAATTCGAGCGTCTGGGAGATGCAGCGCATATTATGGCCGCACTGACATTCGTGCTGCCGCAGAGCCTGCCGTTAATCTACACAGGACAGGAGTTCGGTTACGACCACCGCTTCGCTTTCTTCGACAAAGACCCCATGCCGGCCTTTACGCCTAACGGGCAGACCGATTTCTACAGCCGTCTGGCAGCCATGAAACACCGCAATGCAGCATTGCACTCACTTGACGGCTCATTCGTCGAGATACGCAACAACGCCGAAGATTGTCTTATGACCTTTGTGCGCGAGAGTGCCGGCAACCGCGTGGTATGCATAATGAACATCTCACCCTACGCCATCCATGCCGATTTCAATACCGGCATCTATGCAGGTATCTATCGCGATGCTCTTTGCGGCGGAGAGTACACGCTGCATACGCACGTTGAACAGGATATGGCACCCTGGCAGTTCACTCTGCTCGAGGCCTGAACACCGGTCTGCTGCAAAATGACGGAGGAGCCTTTTGCAAGGCTCCTCCGTCTTATTATAATTTATCATTATACGCGATAATTATACGCGCACGCTTATTATCGTTTGCGTGCCGGACACCGCACAGGACTTAAGACCCGTTTTTCAAGACGACTTCTCAGAACGGCAGGTCGTCGGGGTCTTCAGCAGGCGGCACTACGGGCTGCTGCGGCTGCTGGTACTGTTGCTGCGGTTGTTGCTGATAACCACCCTGCTGTGATTGTTGATAGCCACCCTGCTGCGGCTGACCTCCGCCCTGCTGACCGTTGTCCGAGCGGCGGCCGAGCATCTTCATATCGTTTGCGACAATCTCGGTCGAGAAGCGCTTTTGATTCTCACGGTCCGTCCACTCGCGTGTGCGAATACTGCCCTCGATATAGAGTTGAGAACCCTTGCGTACATATCGGTCCACAACATCGGCCAGACTGCGCCACAGCACAACAGTATGCCATTCAGTATACTCCTTGGCCTCATTTGTCTGACGGTCGAAGACACGCTCCGTCGTAGCAAGACGAACACGGGCGACCTTGACACCCGATTCGGTAGTGCGAACCTCGGGGTCTACACCCACGTTTCCTACAAGAATAACTTTATTAATCATATTTTCAGAATTTTTATTTAATTTTATTTTTCAGATGCCGTTTCTAAATGACAGCCCTTTTTCTTACAGCGTCTTAATCATCTTCTCAAAGAGTACGGCCATACGCTCGCCCGCACGTCTGCCCTGACGCTGAACATCCTCGTGGTCGCCTATCTCGTCGCTGAGACCGCAGTTGGTTATTACCGACACCGCAAAGACAGGAATCGACATGTGACGCGCCACAATAACCTCGGGGACGGTGGACATACCACCTGCATCACCGCCGATAGCCTTATAAAAACGGTACTCCGCCTGCGTCTCGAAGGTGGGTCCCGTGCAACCTACATAGACGCCGTACTGAAGTTTTATGCCTTCGGCTTCGGCTATCTGCGTCGCAAGGGCTATCATACTGCTGTCATAGCAGTTGTGCATATCGGGGAAACGGGGTCCTAACTCCGGATTATTGGGTCCTATAAGCGGATTGGGCATCAGATTTATATGGTCCGTAATTATCATCAAATCGCCGGTACGGAACGCAGGATTCACTCCGCCACTCGCATTCGACACAAACAGACGCTTGATACCGAGCAGTTTCATAACCCTTACCGGGAATGTTACCTGTTGCATGGTATAGCCCTCATAGTAGTGGAAACGCCCCTGCATAGCCACCACATTGCGACCCTCCACGCGACCGAAGATAAGTCTTCCAGCGTGTCCTTCGACCGTAGACACCGGAAAACCCGGGATATCCTTGTAGTCGAGCGAGAAGAGCGTTTCGATACGGTCGGCAAAGCCGCCGAGACCTGTACCGAGTATAATGCCCGTTTCGGGTTCGAAGTCGTTTACGGCAGCCTTGATATACTCTGCCGCCTTTTTAATTTCCTCTAACATCTTTCTCCAAATTTTCCAGAAAAGCATTGTCGGACTCTTCGACATATCTCATTTCGATAGGAATATAGAAGAGTCTCTCTTTGAGCGCATGCGGTATCTTGGCACTGTTAATCAACTTCACGGCATCTTTTTCGGTCATGACGATGCGTGCCGAGGGGTGAGCCGCCAACAATGACGAGAGCATACGCAAATCACGTATTCGATATATATGGTGGTCGTCGAAATTCAATTTCTCCACGACCTTGAAACGCTCCTCAAGCCCGTCGACAAATACCGACGGATTACCTATACCCGACATTGCGATAACCTCATCTCTATAAGAGAGCGAGCAGCCGCTTTCGCGGACAGCCTCGGGGAACAGCGGTTTGGCAGGCAGAGAGTGGCAGCGCGTGAAATAGACCTTCTGGAATGCAGCCCGAAGCAGGAACTTGCGGTGCAGACTTCTGTCCAGGGGAGACATATCCTTGCGGCACTTCGACACGACGAAGTAGTGCGCACGCGAGAGCGACGAGAGCGTATCACGCAGCGTGCCGACAGGCAGCAGACGGTCGTGTTCAACGGGACGCGTGGAGTCCACTACGACGATATTGATTTTGGCCTCTATCCTGCGATGCTGGAAGCCGTCATCCATAACGATAAGATTCACTTCGGGAAACTCCTGCATGATACGCTCCACACCCTTGACACGGTCTTCGCACACCACGACCGGCACAGACCTGAACTTGCGTTTGATTTGGAGCGGTTCATCACCCACATCCCTGTAAGAGTCATCGGCTTTGACTTCGCGGTAGCCCTTGGTGCGACGGCCATAGCCGCGCGAGAGCAGAGCCACGTTATAGCGTTTGGACATATGGGCAATAATCATCTCGGCGACAGGAGTCTTTCCCGTACCGCCTACAGTGATATTGCCGACGCAGATTATGGGTATATCGAACGTGCGGCTCTTCAATATGCCGGAATTATACAGGAAGTTGTGAAACCACACCCCAGTACCATAAATCCACGATGCTATTTTTTTCAAAAACGCGTTCACTCTGCACAATTATTCTTCAAAGATACGACAATTAGCGTGAAAAACAAAAACTTGAAGCCTTTTATTTAACACAGCACCGCAAATATGGCGCAAACAGGCAATTTTTCGTTTTTTTTTCTTACCTTTGCCATGTATGGAAAGAACTGGAAAAGAGATACTGGCGACTGCAACTACTGCTTTGCTGCTTATGCTTGCGGTCGTGTCATGCCGCCACGAAACGACAGCCGTCGCGGGCGACGACACGGAACAGACACACGAAAAGATTGTACTCTTCGGCATAGAGGCCGACAACTACGAAATAAAGTGCGACACCGTACACAACGGTGAGACCATCGGAGGAATCCTCAACCGCTACGGCATAAATGCCGCAATGGTAGACAAACTCGACAAGGTTTCACGCGATGTGTTCCCGCTGCGTCAAATACGCGCCGGAAACAGATGCACCGCATTCATCCTTAAAGACAGCACCTGCCCGAGACGTATTGATTACCTGGTCTACGAACGCTCGCTGACCGATTATGTGGTATTCTCATTTGCCGGCGATTCGGTTGCCGTTGTCACGGGTCAGAAACCTGTTACCACACAGCGCACCGTGCGCTCCTCAACCATAACATCATCGCTCTGGGGCGCCATAATGCGCGACTCACTGCCATATGCTCTCGCATCGGAGTTGGAAGATGTATATCAGTGGACGGTAGACTTCTTCAGTATTCAGAACGGCGACAGTTTTACGGTCATCTACGACGAGAAATATGTTGAAGGCACACCCGCAGGCATAGGCCGAATCGAGGGCGCCAAGTTTAACCACAAAGGCAAAGAGATTTACGCCATACCTTTCGAGCAGGACGGGAAAATGCGTTACTGGGAGTATGACGGCGGCAGTCTGCGCAAAGCGATGCTCAAGGCGCCGCTCAAGTATACGCGCATCAGTTCCAAGTTCTCCAACTCACGCTACCACCCCGTGCTTAAACGCTATCGTCCGCATCACGGTGTAGACTATGCAGCACCGGCCGGCACACCCGTACAAGCAGTGGCTGACGGAACGGTAACATTCAAGGGCTGGGACTCCAAAGGCGGCGGTAATGTGCTTAAAATCAAGCACGCAGGCAATATGATGACCGGCTATCTGCATCTGAAAGGCTATGCTTCCGGCATAAAGCAGGGCAGTCGTGTCTCGCAGGGCGATGTCATAGGTTATGTCGGCAGTACAGGAGTCTCCACAGGGCCGCATCTCGATTTCCGCGTATGGCGCAACGGCTCTCCGATAGACCCTCTGAAGATACCGCAGGAGCCTTCGGAGCCTATATCCGATGCAAACCGCGCAGCATTTGAAGAGGTGCGCGACAGAATAGTGGCAGAACTCAACGGAACAGCACCCGCATCCAAACCTGCATCCGAATCTGCATCTACACCTGCCGCGACCGACAAACAATAGTCGAAGGACAGATTACAGACGAATGGTAGACGAGCGTATAGTAAAATTTATAAAGAAACATCATCTGATGACGCTGGCAACCGTATCGGCTGACGGGATGCCCTACTGCTCCAATGCCTTCTACGCCTACGACAGTGCGCGAAACGTACTGATATTCACCTCCGACGCTGCCACGCGCCACGCGGCAGAGATGACAGCCAATCCCAATGTAGCAGTGTCAATAGCCCTCGAAACACGTATTATAGGCAAGTTGCAGGGCATACAGATATGCGGCACGGTGAGCGAGGGCAACGACGAGGACAAGAGGATTTACCTGCGCCGATTCCCCTATGCGGCAGCAGCACATCTATCGATAAAGAGAGTTGAACCATCGTTTATAAAGTTTACGGACAACACACTCGGCTTCGGCAAGAAATTGATATGGACGAAAGATTAAATATAGGCGTTGTGATTGTTGCAGGCGGGAACGGGAAGCGTATGGGTGGAACCATACCGAAACAGTTCCGTATTGTCTGCGGCATGCCCCTGCTGGCACGCACCATAACCACCTTTGCCGAGGCGCTGCCCGCCGCAGAGAGGGTTGTCGTACTGCCGGAGCAATATATTTCATTCTGGCACGACCTCTCGGCGCGCTTCAATGTGCCGCCGCACAAGGTCGTCGCCGGAGGCAGCGAGCGCTTTCACTCGGTGAAGGCGGGTATCGGTGCCTTGAGCGAAAGCGTTAAGTATATAGCCGTACACGACGGCGTGCGTTCGTTGTGTTCCAAGAGGCTCATCATACGAGTATTGCAGTGCGCTATGGAGAATGGTGCGGCTGTGCCTTGCATAGAGCCTGCCGACTCGCTGCGCATGGTGGCCGGCGACGCATCGCATATCCTCGACCGGAGTGCTATACGCATAGTGCAGACGCCGCAGATTTTCAGTGCCGCCATACTGCGGGATGCCTATAACGCCGATTACGACCCTTCGTTTACCGACGACGCCTCGGTCGCAGAGCATAGCGGTACGGTTGTAACCCTGTGCGAGGGTGAGCGCAGCAATATAAAGATAACTACACCCGAAGATATCATTATAGCCCGGGCATTGCTTGCCGGTGATGAAGAGAGCGAAGAATGAGAGTATTCAAATATAAGACAAACCGCAGCACACGTTACTGGACCGGCTTCCACCTTATAATTATAGCGGTGCTGTCTCTCCTTACGCTGCACCTCTACGACGGCGGCTATATCTCGGCGTGGTTCGTGTCGTGCGTCGTAGCAACCATTGCTCTTATGGTGTTGTCGGTGCCTCGCAAGATAGTTGTTACGGATAAGCGTCTGTTGGTGCGTTGCGTGCTTGATATCACCGAGATACAACGCAGCGATATAGCCTCGGTGAGGATTGTCGGGCAGAGTGAGATGCGATGGATTTTGCCGCTTTTCGGGAGTATCGGTTTTTTCGGATACTACGGTCATTTCCTCGACCTGAAAAATCTGAATCACGTGGAGATATATGCTTCGGAGTGGAGTAATTTCATCGAGATAACGACCATCTACGAGGATATCTACTATATCTCGTGCAGCGAGCGCGAAGAACTTGTAGAGATTCTTACGCGCACGGAATGCTGCGATTAGACGAGAGTAAAGAGATGATAAAAAATGCACCTCTTTGAGGTGGTGCGCCGCCCCCGAGGGGGGGCAGGGGCGGCGCACCATTGCGATTGAGCAAGAGGAGAACAAATTTATTTGCTCTCCCAAGCGTGAGCAATGAAAATCGACCAAAGGTCGATTAACGTGAGCAATGAAAAAGGGTAATGATGTCAAAAACGCCTCCGGACTTTACGACCGAAGGCGTTTTTGTCTATTCATATTCACGCCCCGCCAAGCGAGGCTCCTTACTCTGCACCTAAGATGCGCTGCAAGATGCCGCTACTCCTCGCTGACAAGAATACGGCCGCAGTATTCGCATACTATAACCTTCTTACCCAAACGGATATCAGCCTGACGCTGAGGAGGAATACGGTTATAGCAGCCGCCGCAGGCATCACGTCTGACAGTTACCACAGCCAGACCGTTGCGTACATTCTTGCGGATACGGTTGTATGCCGCGAGCAGACGCTCGTCAATCTTCTTTTTGGCAGCGGCAGCCTTAACCTCGAGTTCAGCCACCTGTGCAGCGGTCTCGGCCTCGATACTCTCCAGTTCGCCCCTCTTCGACGCGAGGTCCACGTTGCGCTCCTCGGCTACAGCCTTGGCGCTCTCCAATGCCGCTTTTTTGGTTTCGATACCGGCGGCATACTCCTTAAGACGCTTTTTGGCGTACTCTGTTTCGAGTTCCTGATACTCAATCTCTTTGGATATGGCATCGTACTCGCGATTGTTGCGCACCTCGTTCTGCTGCTCCTTGTACTTGGCAATCTGCATCTGTGCCGTATCCATCTCGCGTTTGCGCTGACGTGTGAGATTGTTGAGTTCCTCTATCTCGGCCTCGATATTGCCTATACGCGTATTCAGACCCGCTATTTCGTCTTCAAGGTCTTGAACCTCGAGCGGCAGTTCTCCCTTGATTTTATTGATTTCATCAATCTGGGAGTCAATCTTCTGCAATTCGTACAGCGCTACGATTTTCTCCTGCATCGAGTAGTCGGCTTCAGCCGTTTTCTTGTTTGCTGCCATATATTTTTACATTTTTTATAATTAACCAATCAAGTGTTGCCTAACCGAGGCATCTGCCGCTATTGCATTGCTTTCAATATCAAACGCCGCGAACTTTGCCCTGTTTAAGCAACTGTCAGAGACTTCAGCCCCTAAAGTAGTTAATCGGGTTGCGTGAGTGTTCACTCCTGCGAACCGCAAAGGTAAGCATTTTTTTCGATAAAACATCAAATAAAATTTCGATTGCGCAATATTCGCTCTCAAAATGCCCTATATCCACCACAGTAAGCGCTCCTGACGGGGTCATAAAGTCGTTGTATTTGAGGTCGGCGGTAACGTATACATCCGCCCCGACCCTTATGGCATCGGCCATACACGAACCGCCGGCACCCGTGCATACCGCCACGCGGCGTACCTGCTCTTTGACAATATCGCTGTAACGAATGACATCGGCACCGGTAACACGGGCTATATGGCGCAGAAACTCCGTCGCAGGCATCGGCTGCGGCAACTCGCCGACAACACCGAAGCCGGCTCCGTCTCCCCTGCCCGACGGTTGCAGCAGACTCAACCCCTCCACGCCGAGCATCGAACCGAGACGCCAACTCATACCCTGCGGCGCGCTGTCGAGATTGGTATGGCAGGCATAGAGCGCTATACCGCTGCGCACGGCACGCTCCACGCAGCGCTCAACATACGAAGCAGAATTAAGACGTTTCAACGGATGAAATATTATCGGGTGATGAGTAACGACCATATTGCATCCCGTACTCAGTGCCTCGTCCAGAACCTCCTCGGTAACATCCACCGCAAGAAGCACTCCCTGCACCTCATCTTCGCGACGTCCGACTATAAGCCCTGCATTGTCATACCCCTCCTGCAGCGCGAGCGGCGCAAAGGCCTCTATCACGTCGGTTATATCTTTTACAATCATACTTTTAACAACTTTTTCGCATCGCTTGCGATACTTCGCCTCCATAAGCAGCGGAGAGCATTGCGCTATTGCATTGACCTTGTTGTTCGACGAAATATATTAAAAGAGGGTCTGCTCGTA
This sequence comes from Alistipes sp., assembly GCA_022511295.1. Classification (GTDB taxonomy): domain Bacteria; phylum Bacteroidota; class Bacteroidia; order Bacteroidales; family Rikenellaceae; genus Alistipes. The sequence continues at coordinate 31,296 of JAFLRT010000013.1, forward strand.
GAACGGCAACTCCGATGGCTTCTTCTCGCTCTTGGGCTGCAACCTCTCGTGCGGCTCTATAACCTTGACAGCCGGTTCTTTCTTAGCAGGCTTAACGGCGGATTTCGGTTCCTCCCGAACAGGTTCGACGGCGGGTTCCGGCGCAGGCTCATCAACGGGTTCTTCAACAGGCTCTTCAGCAGGTTCTTCAGCCGGTTCCGGAACCTGTTCAGATACAGGCTCCACACCGCTATTCTCAACCGCAAGTTCCGCTGCCGGCGCCTCATAGTCGGAAACAGCCACAACGGAGTCGTCATCACCCTCCTCGCGCAACATATCCCTTATCTCGACAAGCATCGAGCGCAGCGACTGAAGATGCTCTATAAGTTCCGCCGAGCGCGATACATCCTCCCTGCCGCGTGTACGCATAGCGCGCTTCGCTCCCTCGAGCGTCATGCCGCACTCCTTGACAAGATGATAAATCATCTTCAGATTCTCGACATCCTCGGGGCGAAACATTCTGTTTCCCTTGTTGTTCTTTCGCGGACGCAAAATATCGAACTTGGACTCCCAGTAGCGAATCAGCGATTGATTGACGTCGAACATCTCGGCAACCTCGCCCATCGAGTAATAGATTTTTTTGTTCTGCTTATCTGCCACTTTCATACTCATTTTCAGTTTCTCTATTTGAATATCTCGCGCCGTATCAGCACTTTACTATACGCAGTGAATTGGGGTATCCGTTATTGCACCGGCGACCTATACGCTTGACAAATCCCAACGCATCGCCATCGCACACAACCAAATTCAGCCCCTCGCTCAAAAGTTCAACATCCATATCGGCCTTGCGTAGATAGTCGAGCGCCGCATCACGCTGCAACTCGGCTACATTGACCGCCTCACGCCTCATATCGAAGTACATCGCCAGCGCATGTGCAGGCTTCAACTCGCCGCCGTAAAGTTTTCCAGCCTCGACACCCGAATATATCGCATTGAGCGTTGCCGATACCCTGCGCACCGTATCATATCTTATCGCCGGCATAGCGTACACGCTGTCGCCTATGGAGGCAAAACGCATGGCATCGGGGTGGGCAAACCAACGTAACAGTTCACGCTGCGCCGAACCTGCAAGTTCCGAGAATGGCACCCTGCGCTGTCTCGGCGTTTCGTTTCGCGACTCTCTCTTTGCGCCGCTCTTTCGTGCCACTGCGACGAAGAATCCCTCGCCCACAGTGCGATGAGGCCAGAACCTGAAGGTGCGGAATGCTCCCACACGCCCTGTCTCTATACCCCACTCCTCATGGCACTCTATCGGTTCCGTCTCCACGAGTTCACCGCCCTTGAGCCTTGAGAACGCCTCCAATACATCTTCGTTCTCGCTGCGGTTAAAGGTGCAGGTGCTGTAAAGCAGTACGCCTCCATCGGTCAATGCCGTCCACGCTTCGCGAAGAATCTCTGCCTGACGTGCGGCGCACTCCCTTACACCTCTCTCGCTCCACTCCAGGCGTGAAGCCTTGTCTTTGCGGAACATACCCTCACCCGAGCATGGGGCATCGACCGCCACTACGTCGAATTTCTCGCCTGAAAGGGCGAAACTGTGCGGCATATCGCACGTTACGACCACATTGCCCACGCCCCACTTGCGTACATTGTCCGCCAAAACAGCAGCACGCTTTGCAACAGGTTCGTTTGCCACGACAAGCCCCTCGGTACCCGCCATCGCAGCGTAGAGTGTCGTCTTGCCTCCGGGCGCCGCACACAAATCCAGTATATATCCGCTGCCTATACCCGTCGAGGAGAGTATATGACCGACAAACTGCGACGATGGCTCCTGAACATAGTAGCACCCCGCATGAAATGCGGTATCGAGCGTAAAAACAGGACGCGAATCCAATATACGCCCCCAACGGCTCCAGCCGAGCGGCTCACCCGCAGTCTCAAAACACCTGCCCCGAACCTTAAACGGATTCAGACGCAGGGCTGCCGGCGACTCGCCGTCCAAAGCCTCACACAAAACCCGCGCATCGCTCTCACCCAGTCGGGCGAAAAGAGACTCGACGAACTTTTCGGGCAGAGGCGGCATAGAGATTTGCGACGGCATACTCACGGCTGAAACTGATGTTTTACCTCTTGGCGCTTAACTGCTCCTGCAGGCGGTCCAAACGCTCGCACAGCGCATCGAGCACCTCCGGATTCCGGACGAAATCCTCGCGGTCCTTGTCTATAACGAAAACCTCTCCGTCGTAGATATTATCTATCCAGTCGTTATACTTGTCATTGAGACGGCCTAAATAATCCTCGTTGATATTCTGCTCATAGTCGCGTCCGCGACGCTGTATCTGCGTAATAAGCGTCGGAACACTCGCCTTGAGGTATATCAGCAGGTCCGGCTTGGGTATAAGGCTCGACGATACATCGAAGACCTTCATATATGTTCCGAAGTCCCGACCCGTCATCAGACCCATCTGGTGAAGATTGCCGGCAAAAATATAGGCATCCTCATAGATTGTACGGTCCTGAAATATCGTCTCCGACCCGTCGGAGAGCATATCCAATGTCTGACGCACACGGCTGCCCAGAAACCATATCTGAAACTGAAAAGCCCATCGGCTCATATCCTCGTAGAAATCACCGATGTACGGATTGTCTATATCCTCATAATAGGACTTGGCGCCGTAGCGTTTTGTCAGAATCTCGGTCAGCGTCGTCTTGCCGCTGCCGATGTTGCCCGCGATTGCTATGTACATATTAAGTTCGGATTTTTTATTATTTGCTTTTCAGTATTTTGAACCCTCTGAAGGGTTTCTTTTCATTATGCCCTTTCAAAGAGTTTTGTTTCTCAGTATCTTTACCCTTAAGAGGGATTTTGTTTTTCGTTCTCCTGCCGCCGGAGCCTGACCGTCAGTTAAAGTAGGCTCCTATGCGGTCTATGGCCGACGGAAGAGCGAAGACCACAACCCTGTCATAGGCTTTAATCTCCGTGCTGCCGACAGCGATAAATACCTTGTCGCCGCGCACGATACCGCCCACAATCACACCTTTGGGCAGATTCATATCCTTTATACGGCTCTTGGTCGCAGGCGAGTTGGGCTTCACGATAAACTCCAGCACCTCCGCATCGGTTCCCGTAAGGCACTTTATGGCCTGGACATCGGTGGACATCGTGAAACGGAAGATATTTGACGCCGTTACAATCTTTTTGTTTATAACCGTATCGATACCGACACTCTCCGCCAGATTGATATAGTTCAGGTTCTCGACCGCAGCGATAACCTTTTTGATGCCCAGACGCTTGGCGAGCATACCCGTAAGTATATTGGTTTCACTGCGCCCCGTAACCGCCACAAAAGCATCCATATTAGTCAAACCCTCCTCCATCATAGCGTCGTTGTTGCGTCCGTCCTCATTGATTATAAGAGTCTTATCCAATATTTCAGCCAGACGGTAGGCCTTGTCGGCGTTATAGTCTACAAGTTTCACGTTCATCTCACGCTCGAGTTCCGACGCTATTCGCACACCTATACGCGAACCGCCCAGAATCATCAGATTGCGAACCCGCTCATCGGCACGTCCCGAGAGCGACATAACCTCATAGAGGGCATCGCGGCGCGTTATAACGTATGCCGTATCGCCCACCGCGAACTCATCATCCTCCGAGGGGATAATGGTCTTTCCGCCACGAGTGAGAGCCACCGTGCGATATGCAGGCAGGGCATCGTCGGGCAACGATTCCACAATCTTGCGACCGACCAAAGGCGAGTTCGGCTCCAGACGGAACACCACGAGCGACAGTTTGCCGTTGGAGAAGTCTATATACTCCGTAACCGCCGTATGACCAAGAAGTTTTATAACCTCATCGGCTGCCACCTTTTCGGGATAGAAGAGATAGTCTATACCCATGTTGATAAACATCTCCTTGTTGTTCGGCTCGAGATATTCGTTGTTGTCGATACGTGCTATCGCCTTGTGCGCCCCGAGTTGCTTCGCCATAATGGCCGAGAGTATGTTGTCGTTCTCTACGGGTGAGACGGCTATATAGAGGTCGCATTTGCGTACCGACGCTCTGCGCAGAGTGGAAAAGGTTGTGGAGTCGCCTTCGACCGTAATCACATCTGCAAGCGCGCTCACGTCGGAGAGCAACTTAGCATCGGCATCTATGACTGTTATGTCATGACCGTTACCGCTCAACATCTTGGCCAAATGGCTTCCCATTTCACCCACTCCCGATATAACTATCTTCATAATCCGTTACTTCAAATTAGCATCGCCGGCACTTAACCTCGCCGGAATAGAGACACATACAGGCCGAAATCACAAAAAATGCCGTTTTTGCAAATTACATCACAAATGTATACATTTGTATCGGGAAAACAAAATATAAATCGATTTTCAGGTAATTATTCATCAATCATGATAATAATCCTCTGCTCGACAGCCGCCGTAGGACTCTTTGTCATCGCTCTCTCGCTGACGCTGATGATTAAGGGACACCATATCGAATCGGATATCTCGACAAATCCCAATATGCGTCGGTTGGGTATAAAATGCCCTGTGCGCGAGGCTCGCGAGAATATGCATGGAGATGATTGCGACGACCCGATATGCAGCGGCGCCTGCTCCTCGTGCGATATTCAGCACAGCGACCGGTAAAATCCAAAGATATATAAAAATGCACCTCGAAGATGTGCTGCCGCGCCCTGTTGGAGGGGGGGGGTAATGAAAGGTAATGATGCCAAAAGGGGCGCTTAGGCGAATAAATAGGTAGTTGAATATTTGTCAAATAGAGCGAAAAATAAGAGATT
>JAFLRT010000130.1 GCA_022511295.1 Alistipes sp.
CTACTCTACGAAGGCGTAGCTTGCGGCGCGGCCGTTGGGGTAGATGCCGTCGATGGAGGTCACCTTGTCGCTCAGCTTCTGCAGGTCGGCCACCGAACGCACCGGCTTGTCGTTCACGTGCGTAATCACGAAACCCGGCTTCACCCTTGCGCGTGCCAGATAGCCGCCATCCTTGACCCCCGCCACCTGCACACCGCCGTCGATTTCCAGTTCGCGGCACAGCTTGGTGCCCGCATCGACCAGTCTTCCGCCCAGCATCTCCGCCACGTCGACGCTCTCGCGGCTCAGCAGTTCGGTCTTTCCGGCCTTATTACGCAAAACAACATCGAAATGTTTCACTTCGCCCTCTCTTTTTACCGCAACTTTCACACGGTCGTTGGGCCGGCGCTTGCCGATTTGCTCCTGCAGCGTTGTGCCGTCGGTGATGTTCACCCCGTCGATGGAGGTTATGATGTCGCCCTTGCGGATGCCGGCAGCCGATGCAGCACCATCCTCCGACACGGCTGCAACATATACGCCGCCCGGCTGCGTGATGCCCAGCTCCTTGCCGCGCTGGTCGATGAAATCCTGCGTCACGGGGGTGTACTGTATGCCCAGCAGCGCACGCTGCACCACGCCGTACTCCTTCAGGTCG
>JAFLRT010000131.1 GCA_022511295.1 Alistipes sp.
TATCAACTCTTCAAAGGCAACGAGCAGATGACGGAACTGCCGGACAATCTCAATTTTCACGCCTTCAATTCGATGTATCAGATGTGCTATGGATGCACCGCACTGAAGCGCATCGGGCAGTTGGAGACGGGCAATGTTACCAATATGCTGTGGGCGTTCTGGGGATGCTCTTCGTTGGAGTATATCGACGGGTTGGATACTCGCAGCATAACCTCTGCCTCGGAGTTGTTTCACGGTTGTTCGAGTCTGCACTCGATATATTCGCCATTGGATTTCTCGAATGTTACCTCGCAGATAGATACTACTTTCACTTCGTGCAAGGCTCTTGTGAATCTCTCGTTCACGGGTACGATAAAGGCAGATGTGATGGTACACGGCTGTCCGAATCTCACGAAGGCGAGTCTGCTGTCGCTGATAAATGCCCTGTCGCCTGCGGCCATAGGCAAAACTTGCAGACTCGGCTCGACAAACCTTGCCAAACTTACCGCCGCCGAGAAAGCGATAATTACGGACAAGGGGTGGTTGGTAGAGTGATAAAATGCTATGAATGAGTCGGAATGGATACCTTTGTCGGATAAAAACATTATACATATGAACAGAAAAGAAAATCAAGACAAGTTCCTCG
>JAFLRT010000132.1 GCA_022511295.1 Alistipes sp.
GTCACCGCCATCCTCATCGGCATGGCTGTCTCCGTCTATGCCTTCGGCACAGGCGGCAAGCGCAAACGTATCATCCAGGACATCTACTTCTCCGTGGAGGACTGCGAGGGCGTGGGCATACTCTACACCAAGACGGGCGAGTATTCCGCCGTGCTCCGCATGGAGAATCCCGTACAGAAATTCTCCGCCAGCACCGACAGCTATTATGAGTTCACCCGACTGATAACTTCCCTCGCCCAGACCCTCGGCGAAGGCTATGCCCTGCACAAGCAGGACGTGTTCGTCAAGAAACAGTTCCGTGACGTGTCCGGCGACAAGCACGAGTTTCTCAGCGAGTCCTATTTCCGCTACTTTACAGACCGTCCCTATACCGACTGCGAGACCTACCTGATTGTTACGCAGGAGGCAAGGAAGAACAAGCTGTTTTCCTACGACGGCAGAAAATGGCGTGATTTCATTGTGAAGATACGTAAGGTGCAGGACCTGCTGAAAGATGCCGGAGTGCCTGTCTCGTTCCTCGGCAAAGAGGAAGCCCGTAGCTACGTTGACCGCTATTTTTCCATGAATTTCGCTGACAAGACCGTCTCGATGACCAACTTCAAGGTTGATGATGAGACTGTCAG
>JAFLRT010000133.1 GCA_022511295.1 Alistipes sp.
TTACGAACTTGCCACGGCGGCAGGAATCACGATGATGCCGTCAGAGCTTTATGCGGTTGAAGGCAACCGCCATTTCATGACCCGACGCTTCGACCGTGATGGCGAGAAGAAGGCACATACTCAGACCCTCGCCGCCATCTATCCTGATGCCGACAGTTATGAGCAACTGATATGGGTGTGCCGAAAACTTCATCTTCCAGAGGCAGACTGCCAAGAGGTGTTCCGCAGGATGGTTTTCAATATCCTTGCCAACAATACTGACGACCACAACAAGAACTTCTCGTTCATCATGCATGACGATGGCTCATGGCGATTGTCCCCAGCATACGACATTACCTATGTTTTAGACAGTGGTGGCTACCTTCCCGATGAAGACCATTGTCTCTATATAAGAGCCAAGCAGCGCAACATCACCCGTGAGGATGTCATTCTGTTTGCCCACGACAATGGCATACGTCGTCCCGACGCCATCATCCGTGATGTGGGTGGAGCCTTGAAGCGGTTCCGTTCAGTCGCCACAAGGAATGGCGTGTCAGAGCAGTGGGCGGGCAGGGTCGAAGCGACGATTGTCAGCCACTTGAAAGCGTGGGGAGAGTGGGAAGAAGAGTGCCAGGCGTCAAT
>JAFLRT010000134.1 GCA_022511295.1 Alistipes sp.
GTTGGAATGGAATCGTTGTTTTCTTCCTGATCCATGCCCATCATAGGAGCCGAAGGAAGGAAAGCTGCCAAAAGAATTAAAATTAAATGAAACCTTTTCATAAATTGAAAAAATAGTAAGTAGTGGTTTGGTTATGTAAGTAATGGTTTAATGACGATGCAAAGGTATAAATAATTTTAGTACTATGCAATACATAGTACCAAATTTTTTTTAATAACGTGGTTGAGGATATTGCGACAGGAAGTCAACTTCCGAAAAAATGAGTATATTTGCATAGTATTAGAGCAGGCTCTTATTAACAAGATGAAAAATATCAGGAATTTTTGCATTATAGCCCATATAGATCATGGTAAGTCAACCCTGGCCGATCGTCTTCTGGAAAGAACGAACACAGTGACGGGAAAGGACATGGAAGACCAGGTGCTCGATGACATGGAGCTTGAAAAGGAGAGGGGAATAACCATAAAGAGTCATGCAATTCAGATGGATTACGAATTGGATGGCCGGAAGTATGCTTTAAATCTTATAGACACTCCGGGTCATGTAGACTTTTCATATGAAGTGTCGCGGAGTATTGCGGCTTGCGAGGGAGCTTTGCTGATTGTAGATGCGTCTCAAGG
>JAFLRT010000135.1 GCA_022511295.1 Alistipes sp.
CTCCTGTGCTGCCTGAGCGATGATGTAGCTGTAGTTCATGATAAGTTATGTGCTTGGTAACGCGAGATGAAGCTGCGCTTGAAGGCAGCGAATTGGCCGGCCTCGATGGCGCTTCTCGCTTGCGCCATGAGCCGGAGGTAGAAGTGGAGGTTCTGGAAAGAGAGCACGCGCAGCGCGAGCATCTCCCCCGCGCGGAAGAAATGGCGAATGGCCGCGCGGGAGAAGCGGGTCACATGCGGGTGCCCCTCGGGGTCGATGGGGCGCGAGTCGTTCTTCCACGCCTCGTTTTTGATGTGCATGGGGCCATCCGGCGTGAGGGCTACGCCGTGGCGCGCAAGGCGCGTGGGCATCACACAGTCGAACATATCCACCCCGCGCTCGATCATCTCGAGAATCTGCACCGGCGTGCCCAAGCCCATGGCATAGCGGGCTTTGTTTGCCGGCAGGTAGGGGGCTGTGTTTTCAATGGCGCGCAGCATCTCCTCCTCCGGCTCGCCCACAGAGACGCCGCCGATGGCGTAGCCGTCGAAATCCATAGCCGCCAGCTCCTCAGCGCAGGCCTTGCGCAAATCGGCATACACCGAGCCCTGCACAATGCCGAAGTGC
>JAFLRT010000136.1 GCA_022511295.1 Alistipes sp.
TGGCTCCGCTGCACAACCCCGCCAACCTCAAGGGAGTGAACGCAGTGAAGGCCATCTTGCCGGAGGTTCCCCAGGTGGGCGTCTTCGACACGGCTTTCCACCAAACGATGCCGGACTATGCGTACCTCTACGCACTGCCTCTGGAATACTATGAGAAATACCAGATTCGCCGCTACGGCTTCCACGGCACTTCCCACCGCTTTGTCACCCGTCACGTTTGCGAGGTGCTGGGCACGGCTCCCGAAGGCAAGAAAATCATTACCTGCCACATCGGCAACGGCGCATCCATCGCAGCCATCAAAGACGGCCGGGTGATTGACACGTCCATGGGACTGACCCCGCTGGAGGGCCTGGTGATGGGCACCCGATGCGGAGACGTGGACGGCGGCGTGGTGACCTTCCTGCAAAACAAGCTGGGCGTTGATGCCAACGAAATGAGCGACATCCTCAACAAGAAGAGCGGCATGCTCGGCCTGACCGGCATTTCAAGCGACATGCGCTCCATCGAGGAGGCCTACAAGAACAAAGACCCGAAGGCGGTGACGGCAACCAACGTCTACACCTACCGCATCAAGAAGTACATCGGAGCCTATGCG
>JAFLRT010000137.1 GCA_022511295.1 Alistipes sp.
TAAGAATGCGACGGTCAGTGTTGCTGCCGGTATTACGAACTGCGATGTGACGCTCAGTGAAGATACGATGCAGATGGACGAGGTTGTCGTTGTCGGCTATGGCACTATGCGTAAGAAGGATTTGACCGGCGCTACCGGTATGGTCAAAGGTGACGATTTGGCATCGCGCCGCACGACCGACGTAACATCGGCTTTGCAGGGTGCTGTTGCAGGTCTTATGGTGACACGCGATGGCGGCGACCCGTCGGCTTCGGCCACGCTCCAAATTCGTGGTGTGACATCTATCGGCGAATCGGCTCCGCTGGTAATTGTCGACGGCGTGCCGGGAGACATCAACCACGTCAATCCCGAGGATATCGAGAGCATATCGGTTCTGAAAGATGCGGCATCCGCCTCTATCTACGGTTCGCGTGCAGCAGCAGGTGTCGTCGTAATTACGACCAAACGTGCCCAGCAGGAGGAACTGTCGCTCAGTTACAGTTACGAACACGGCTGGCAGATGCCCACCGACCTGCCCGAATTCGTAGGCGTTCAGCGTTATATGGAGATGTTCAACGAGTTGCGTTACAATGACAACCCGTCGGGCGGTTGGTATC
>JAFLRT010000138.1 GCA_022511295.1 Alistipes sp.
AGAAGCTCCCTGCTCCCGTTAAGGCTTACATTGCCAAGAACAACATCAACTTCTACATCATCAACGCTATCGATGTTGCCAAGGAGATCGGTCTGGGCAACAAGACCAACACCGTGCTCCAGTCTGCATTCTTCTCCATTGCCAACATCATCCCAGGCGAACAGGCAATTGAGTACATGAAGCAGGCTGCTTACAAATCCTTTGCCAAGAAGGGCGAGGATATCGTCAACATGAACTACGCCGCTATCGAAAAGGGCGCAAAAGAAGTTGTAAAGGTTGACGTTCCTGCTGCCTGGGCTGACTGTGAAGGCGGACTTCCCGTTCACAAGGCAGAGAGCGAGAGACAAGAGCTGGCTGACTTCATCAACAACATTCAGTTCCCCTGCAATGCTCAGAGAGGCGACGAGCTTCCCGTATCCGCATTCACCTCCATGCCTGACGGTACGTTCCCTCAGGGCTCCGCTGCATTTGAGAAGCGCGGTATCGCAGTTGACGTTCCCGAGTGGATCCCCGAGAACTGTATCCAGTGTAACCAGTGCGCGTTCGTATGTCCGCACGCTGTAATCCGTCCGTTCGCTCTGAA
>JAFLRT010000139.1 GCA_022511295.1 Alistipes sp.
ATGTATCAATGTTTGCTGTATAATGTTTTTCGGGGCATCGGGTGTAGAAAAATCTGCTATATGCAATAATTTGGCATATAGTATTGCTACCTTTGTTGTCGAAAACAAACAACAAAGAATAATTATGGCATCAGAACTCTTTAAGAAGTACATCTGGCTTGTTGACATCATTCATCGGCATGGACCGCTGACATTCGTCGAGATTAACCGTCGCTGGCACCAAAGTTCGCTCTGCAACGGTAGAGACCTTGCCCTGCGCACCTTTCACAACCATCGCGAGGCGGTCGAGGAGATTTTCCGTATTCGCATCGCCTGCGACGACTGCACCAACGAATATTACATCGAGAACGACAGCGAGCTCGGCAAAAACAATATCGCCAACTGGTTGCTCAACTCCTTTTCGATGATCAATATGCTCTGCGAATCGAGTGCGATGGCAGACAGAGTTATAGTCGAGGATATTCCGTCGGCGCAGAAGTTTATGACTGACCTGCTGACGGCGATGCGCGAGAATCGACGAGTGAATATTTCCTATCAGCCTTTTTATGGCGACGAACCATTTGATTTGGAGTTAC